>JAADHL010000237.1 GCA_013151875.1 Deltaproteobacteria bacterium | reverse complement strand
GATCAAAGGCAAGGACGATGCAGCCACCGGGGACCCGGCCTTCATACTGACAGTGGCGGCAGAGCAGTTCCGGACCGAGTACGTGTTCCTGAGCCCCGACAAATACATGTTCGACTGCGTGAACATCATCGCGCCCGCGGGCGTTCCGGTGTTCCTGGACGGCAAGGAGTTGAAGGCGGAGAACCTGACCTTCAGGCCCATCCGCGAGATCCAGAAGGAATTGAAGGAACAGGGGCTCGAACAACCCTCCGACCTGGGCCTCGCCTTTGGTGATTACTCCCTGGTGGGGCAGGGAAAATGGGGGGTCTACAGGTTGGTGGTGTCCGACGGCGTGCACACGGCCACGTCGGAAAAGCCGTTCGGTGTGATTGCCTACGGTTACGACCAGTACGTGTCCTACGGCTATCCCGCGGGCATGAACCTGGAGGACCTCAAGTTGGTCACCGAGACGCCTCTTGAAAGCTTTCGGCTGGCGGCCATCGGCCTTCAGCCTGTCCGAAATTCAGGCTCATGGCAGAGGGGTTTTGGCCATGAAGACAGGACTCATTTCCGGGTTGGCGGCGGCGGTCTGGTTGTTTGCAGCGTGCGGTGGAGGGACGCCTGTGTCGGACACGGGCAATCCCCCGTTTTTCGACGCTGCCGACGCAGTTGATTCAACGCCTGCGGACGTTTACGTCCAGTCGGACACGCAAGGGAATCCGGACGCCTCGACCACGGACGAAACCGGGGACGCCGCGCTTGAAACCGAGGATGCGGAACCCGCCCTGGCCGCGCTCGTACTGGTGGGCGTGATTCCGGGCAAAGGCATCGCATCCGGAAACGAGACGGTAGTGCTGACCGGGGACGGGTTCGTTGACGGCATGGTGGTCGTCTTTGATCAGACCCCCAGCCACACGGTCATCGTCTCCAGTCCCCAGAATGCCACAGTGATCACGCCTCCCCATCCCCCCGGCACCGTCCGCGTGGTGGTCAACAGGCCTGGGGCCAAGTCGGTTCTGGAGGACGCCTTCACATATTCGAACCTGACGGTGCTCACGTCGGTGGACCCAATCCAGGTCCCGTCATCCGGGGGCGCGCCCATCACTTTGTCCGGTGCGGGGTTCAACGGCGGAATGGACGTGGTGATTGGGGGCAGGCCCAGCCCGCAGGTCCAGGTCGTGGACGATTCAATGGCCGTCGCCGTGGCCCCTCAGGGTGGGCCCGGGCCCGCTGACGTGCTGGTCGCCTCCGCGTCGGGACAGGCGGTCCTTCATCACGGTGTATTCTACTTTGAAAAACCGTCCCTGGAACTGGTTGCGCCGGCGGCCGGAACTTTTGCGGGCGGGACATTGGTTTCCATAACGGGGACCGGATTCCACCCTGGGACAGAGGTTTCGTTCGGAATCCTGCCCGGCGGGGACACTCAGATCATCGACCTCCACCACCTGACGGTCAAATCCCCTGCGTACGGCGCCACGGGACCCGTGGACATCGTGCTGGACACCCCATACGGATCCGCCGTGCTGGACGACGCCTTCTATTATTTCGACCCGACGAATCAGCCCCAGGGGGTTCAGGTGCTGTCCGTTTCGCCAGATCAGGGTCCTCTGTCGGGCGGCAACCTCGTCGCGGTGGTGGCCACCGGACTGGACGCGGACCAGAACGTGGTCTATTTCGGGGCCAAGGCGGCCAAGGTGGTCGATACATACCCTGAATCGAACACCGTGGTGGTGGAGGCGCCTCCAGGGGTCCCCGGTCCCGTGCCCGTGGGCGTGACCACGTCGGCGGGTCAGGGGAACCTCCCGAACGGCTATACCTACTGGAAGGACTTCCAGTTGACCGAGGTTGCCCCTGGATCGGGCCCCGCGGCCGGCGGGACCCAGATAACAATCTGGGGTTCGAGCCTCGAACAGGGAGCGACGGTACTGATCGGCGGCCTGCCCGCAACCGCGGTCAAATACCTTTCCAGCAGCGCTGTTTCGGCCGTGACACCGCCCGGCAGCCCTGGTCCGGCCGATGTCACGGTGCTGCAAGGTTCGGCAAAGGCGGTGCTTGCGGGCGGCTTTACCTACGAGTCCGAAACACGGCTGATGGCCATTGACCCTGACCAGGGTTCGATCGCGGGCGGGACTCTCGTGCACCTGTTCGGCAGCAACCTGACCGGCGACGAAAGGGTGTTCTTTGGTGAAGCAGAGGCCAGCCACGTGGTGGCCGAGTCCTCGAACGAACTGACCTGCCGCACCCCGGCGGGCGCGATTGGACCGGTGGACGTGATCCTCCAGGCCGACGGCGTGAATCATGTGCTGCCCCAGGCATATACCTACTTCGATCCCACCGCGCTGTACGGCGGGACCTGGGGGGGACCCACGGCCGGGACACTGAACGTCACGATCCTGGACGCCACCCAGGGAGGCCCGATCATGGATGCCTTCGTGATCGTGTCCAGCGATCCGACCACGCCCTACCAGGGTTACACCGGCCCCGATGGGGTCGTTTCGTTCTCCGGGCCCGACCTGGAGGGACCGCTCACGATCTCGGCATCCAAGGACTGTTACAACAATTCCAGCGTTGTGTCCTTTGACGCCGCCAACGTAACCGTTTACCTGCAGTACGTCTGCCCCAGTCAGGGCGGCGGGATGCCTCCGGGAGTGGCGCCCGGCCAGATCAGCGGCAAGGTCCTGGGCCTGGGCAAGTACATCCTGGCCCCGCCCGGCAACTGCTGGATAAAGGGCACCGGCGAGGACGGCGTAAGCTGCAAGTACTGCAACACGGACCTGGATTGCGGACCAGCGGAAGACGGCAACAGGTGCCTCCAGATCGGCGACGTGGGTAAATTCTGCACCACGCCCTGCCTGGTGCCGGAAGACTGCCTGGAGGGCTACGTCTGCCTGGGCACGGCTGTCGGCACCACCCAGTGCATTCCCTCGCCCGGCGAAAAGACCGCGATCTGCGTCACCACCCAACCCGACATCTTCACCAAGAACCC
Organism: Deltaproteobacteria bacterium; assembly: GCA_013151875.1. GTDB lineage: Bacteria > Myxococcota_A > UBA9042 > DTJE01 > DTJE01 > JADDHL01. The sequence continues at coordinate 4,911 of JAADHL010000237.1, read as the reverse complement.
GATCGAGCCGGGTTCGGGTTCCGAGATAAACGCGGACAAAGAGTACAGCATTGTCACACGCCTCGGCGATTTGGCGGTGGTGTGCCTGGGCGGGATACGCGACCCCGACACGGACACGTTCACACCGTACGCCATGGGGGTCAAACGACACCTGTTCGTGGGCCCCGGCGAAAAGCTGACGGACGTGAACGTCCTGCTGGATATTCCCATGGACCGCAGCTTCCGCGTGTACCTGGACGACCCGCCTTCCGGCAACCCGGATCCCAGTTTCAACTATCTGTTCACCTTTTATGATTTCGGTTCGGACGGCGTTTTTCAGGAGTACTGGGCCTCGCCGTTCGCCTTCGGGGACCCGGCCATCGTGGTCGAGAACCAGCCCAGGGCATTCAAAGGCGACCTCTATGACGTCACCTACACTTTCATGGGCGGCGCCTTTTCATCCACCGCGGACAACACCCCCTTCTCTATCGCACTGGCCCAGCAGGTCGAGGACCTGGACGACGACATCATGTTCCGGCTGGACGGCTCCACATGGTCCGTGGTCAAGACCGGGGTGAAACTGGACGTTTTCGGCATGTGGGGAACGTCGGGCAGCGACCTGTTCGCCGTGGGTCAGGACGGGGCCGTGCTGTACTTCGACGGTTTCGGATTCACCCAGCAGCCTGTGTCAGGCGTGACCGAAACACTGCGTGCCGTGGGGGGCTCAGGGCCCACGGATGCATGGGCCGTCGGCGACAAGGGCACGGTTTTGCACTTTTCCCAGACCGGCTGGGAACGAGTCGATGTGGCCGTGGCCGCGAACAAGGCATTAAAGGGTGTTGCGTGCAACGCGGCAGACGACTGCTTCGCCGTGGCGTGGGGATTCGCCATGCATTGGGACGGGATCGAATGGTCCGCGGTGCCCGGGGTGCCGGGCAAGGAACTGGACGCTGTCGTGGGGACCGGGCCCGGGACCGCTATCGCGGTCGGCTATTTCGGCACGGCGATAAACCTCACGCCTGCCTTGGCCGTTGAGGAGAGCACTGGATTCGGGCAGACCCTGAGGGCCGTTACCGTGGCGCCCGACGGCTCCATCTGGGCCGTGGGTGATTCGGGAGTCATGGCGCGCAAAACCGCGGGGGCGTGGACCCTTGTTCCCACAGGGACCACCAGGCCCTTGTGGGCGGTGGCGGCCCAAGGTGACAGGGTTCTGGCCTTCGGTGACGCCGGAACCATCGTGACCTTCGCGGACGGCGGGGCGACATCCACGCGGCTGGAAGGCTACGGCCCACACCTGCGGGCCGCTTACGCGGATCAGTCCGAGGGTGGGCCGGTCATGTCCATGGGCATCTCGCAGCTCCTTCTGGGGCCTTTCCTTCAGGTGCCGCGGATCACCTACCCCAAGGATAACGGCGAGTTGAAGGATCTGTACCTGGAATTCAAGGCGGCGCCGGGGCTGCCCGCCTCATTCCACTACGTGATGATTGCGATTCCGAGCCTGTTCGGCGACATCCCGGTATGGGAGTTCATGGCGTCCGGGGACACGTGGAAGATCAAACTCCCCGACTTTGAAAACATCGAGGGCACGCCCGGTATCCCCAAGGGCACCATGCTGAAACTGACCCTGCTGCGCGCCATGGTGGACGGCTTTTCCATGGACAACTTCGACTATACGGACCTGTCGCCGTTCGCGCAGAAGGCCTGGTCCGTCGACATCATCATGTTTTCACGGCCCTGATCCGCGCATTGACACACGGACCGTCCGCTTGGATACTCATCCTGATGATATCGAAACGCTGTGGACATTCCCGCGCGCCTTTCTTGCCGGCAGCCCTGGCCCTGGCTTTTCTGACGGGATGCGGTTGGTTCGGTTCGAACACGGTGAGGTTCGCCCGAGGCGAGGGCCCGGTCGACGACGTCATCGCCCTGTTGTCAAAGCCCGGCACCGGCCTGGAAGTCCTCAAGGCGCCCGACAAGGGGAGTGAAAAATCATGCACTGGGCTGGAATGTCTTACCAAGGGTAAAGCGGACCTGGCAATCGCCTTCAGCCACGACGAGGAACGTGAGAAAGTTCGCACCCTGATCCCTTTGTACAATCATTACCTGTTCATGGTAGTGGGTTCAAATTCCACGACGTCCAGGATCACCGACGTACGCTCCATGAAGGGCCGCAAGGTAGGGGCGGGACCAAGGGGCAGCGGGACCTGGAAGCTGTTCAGATTGCTGTTGAAACATTATGGACTGACGGTCGAGGCCAACCAACCGCTGATTTACAGCAAGAAATTCAGTTGGACAACGAAAAACGGCAAAAAGAAAGAATCGCCGGTCGAGTGCCGCGGTTCCGGATCCACACCCATCATCTGCACCGGAAAGTTCAGGGCCCTGCGCGTGGCGTTCGAAAAGGGTTGGCTGGATGTCTATGCCAATCTGGGAACTTCGTACTCCAAGGGAGTCGAGCAGACGCTTAACGTACCGGGTTCCAGGCTGCTCAGTCTCGACCTCGACCCCGACCTGATGCTGTCGGCCATGGAGGGGATTCACGCCAGTCAGCCTTTTCTGGTGGGGAGCGTGCTGCCGCGTCACGTGTTCAAGGACAGACCCGCCAGACCCGTTGGCGTGATCGGCTCCCGGGCGCTGCTGGTCGCCAGGGCCGATCTCTCGTCCAATGTGGCCTGGAAGGTGACGCGCGCGGTGTTTGAGTACAAGCACACTCTCAGCGACAAGAATCCCCAGTTACGCAACATATCGGAACGATTCGACAGGGACAGCCTCATCTACCCATTGCACGCGGGCGCCGAGATGTACTACAGGCGCGATGAACCCACGTTCATGCAGAAATGGGCGGAATCCATCAGCCTGGGCATCGCTCTGATGGCGGGTCTCTGGTCCGGCCTCATGGGTCTGTGGGCATGGAGACGACGCAAAAAGCGTGATGTGCTGGGCCGACTGTACGAGGAGTTTCACCAGATCATAGGAATGTACGACGAGAAACACGAAACCCCATTGGACCAGATGTCCGAGACGAAACTCGAAGACATCCATGACCGACTGATCGAGCTGAGGCGCAAGGCGTTCATGGCCGCGCTTTCCGGCGAGACCGAGATGAGCCAGAAATACGCCGTGTTTCAGGATTTCCTGTTGTTCGAACTGGGTTCGGTTGAAGGCCTGCTGCAGAAAAAACGCCGCTGAGCAAAGCCTTCTACAGATCGGCGATGAACGACAGGCTCCTGACTAGTCCGCCATGCAAGCCGCGAATTCCTGGGAGCACGAGCTGCTGATGGCCTTGGCGATGCACGTTTGGTCCAGGTTGAACCCGCAGGACTGGACGATGCACGTGATCAACTGGAACATTAGCTGCTGGGACTCCCCGGACGTCCCGCTGGTGCAGTCGGTAAGGCACCCCGGGTCCAGGCCGCCGCAACTCAGAACGCACTGTACCGAATCCGCGCATCCCTTCTGGTTTTGAGGCTGGCACAGGCCCGCGTCCGTGCATGTGAGGCCCGGTGGGCACGCTCCGCATGAGCCGCCGCAACCGTCCGCGCCGCATTGTTTGCCCTGGCAGTCCGGCACGCATACGCCCCCGCAGCAGCCCTCGTAGTCCGGGCAGCAGTCCCCATACTGCTGACAGGATTCGTCGCAGAAGCAGCCGACCTGGGCAGGCCCGCCGCAGTTGCCCATGCACGACTGAGGCCCGGCCGGTCCACATTTCTGCGTGCCTCCGACGCACGCCATGTACTGATCAGCGCAAGGCCCATTGACGGCCCAATCAAAGCAATCAGGATCGATGATGCCCCCTGAGGCGTTCGTGCAGTTGCCCAGCACGCACTCGCCCAGCATCCAGGCCGTGTCCTGCTCTTCCGGGTTCACCTGGCTGATGCACTCCTCCATGCAAGCCTTGATCGGCCCGCTGCAGTTGAGGACACAGTCGATGCCCTCTTCGCAGGTCAACATCGGCTGGGGAATGCACTGGTCGTACTGGCATGAAGTGCCGGGAGGACACTGGCCGCACTGGCCACCGCACCCGTCATCGCCGCACTCCTTTTTCTGACCGTCCGCGCTCACGCAGTTCGGCACGCACCCGCACCCCCCGCACTGGGTGCACTCGTCGGCGCACAGGCCGTCCCAGTTGGAATCACAGCAGAACGGGTCCAGGCCGCACACGCACTCCTCGCACAAACAGCCGCCGCAACCGGGCAGATCGGACGGCTCGCAACCGTCGGACACCTTGCCGCAGACCCCCAACTGGTCGATGCATACCAAGTCCGGCCCGCACTCGCCGCAGGACCCGCCGCAACTGTCGGGCCCGCACTCCTTGCCTTGACACTGGGGTTCGCAGGGACTGATGCACTTGCCGGTAGTGCAGGTCCAATTGTCCGGGCACTTGCCGCACGTTCCGCCGCAACCGTCGGGCCCGCATTCCTTGCCGTCGCACACCGGCTGACACGCGCACTTGCCCTGTGAGTTGCAGATCAGGGGCTCTTCGCACGCACCGCACAGGCCGCCGCATGAGTCCGGCCCGCAATCCCTGCCCTGGCACTTGGGCTGACAGGGGCACTGACCCAGGTCATCGCACGCCGCGCCGTCCGGGCACTCGCCGCACAGACCACCGCAGCCGTCCGACCCACACTGCTTGCCGCCGCAGTTTGGGGTGCAGTTCATGCATTCGTAATACAGGTTCTTGCACGGTCCCTGGAGCGCCTGGTTCCAGCAGGGATCTCCCTTGGGCGCGTCCCCGCATTTGTCCCACAGGCAGTACCACAGGTCCGTCCATTGCTTTTGGGCCTCGGGGCTGCCCTGGGCGAAACACTCGGGTTGACACGTCTCCTCGTCCCCGGGCGGACAGCTCCAGGTGCACGTCAGGATGTCATAGCAGGACACAAAGTCCTCACAAGCATTGTCGATACAGTTCTGGCCGTAATCGCAGTAGCCGCA
>JAADHL010000073.1:3302-10734 GCA_013151875.1 Deltaproteobacteria bacterium | reverse complement strand
CATGGGATGCCCTCCGTGTCGGATGAACATCCCGGACATCCCCGCAAGCGCGGCCCCGATATCAAATCCCCGGATGCTACGGCACGAGCCCTTCCCAATGCCGTCCGACACACCGATGACCACGGCGGGACGCCGATATGTCTCCACAAGTCTGGACGCCGCGATCCCGACCACCCCGGGGTGCCAGCCTTCACCGGACACCACCACCGCCTTGTGAAGGGGGCCTCCACCTTCTTCGACCTGCCTGAACGCCTGGGCCAGGACTTCTTCTCCCACCTCTCGGCGCGCCTCGTTTTCACGATCCAGTACGTCGGCGTGGCGAGTTGCTTCCTCCGGGTCGTGCGCCAGCAGCAGATCCAGACCGATGCCGGGGTTGCCCAGACGTCCAATGGCATTCAGCCGCGGCCCCAACTGATAGCCCACGATGCCGGAGGTTACGGGCCGGTTTCTGATCCCGGCCACCGCCTTGAGCGCGGCCAGTCCGAGTCTGGGACCCTCGTTCAACAACCTGAGTCCGGCGCTGACAAAGACGCGGTTGTCTGAAAGGAGCGGGACCGCGTCGCATATCGTTCCAACTGCCACGAGGTCCAACAGAAGACGGATATCGAGCCCGTCCCGATCGAGCATCCCCGCGTCGGTCAGCGCTCGACGCATGGCGCCGGCGAAGTAGAAGGCCACGCCCACGGCGGAAAGGTCCTTGAACGGGAATTCACAGTCCTTGCGATGGGGATTGACAACGGCCGCGGCATCGGGAAGCGCCGGGCCCGGAGTGTGATGATCCAGGATCACCAGGTCGGCGCCCAGTGACTTCAGTAAATTCGCCTCGGATATGGCGGTGGTGCCGCAGTCGACCGCAATGATCAGATTGACGCCGTCGCGGACCATTTCCTTCAACCTGTCGGGGTTGAGGCCGTAACCGTCCGTCATGCGGTCGGGCAGGAAGGTGCGCACCGGGTGTCCCGCCTGCTCGAAGAACGAGGCCAGAAGCGCGGTCGAGGTCATACCGTCCGCGTCGTAGTCCCCATGGATGCAGATCGTTTCACCGCCGGTGAAGGCATCCATGACACGTCTCACAGCGCGATCCATGTCGCGCATCTGCAAGGGGTCGTTCAGGGACTTTAAGGTGGGGGCCAGAAACGCGGTCGCGGCCTCGGGCGTTTCGATACCGCGGTTTACAAGTACCCTGGCCACCAGTTCCGGCAGATGCAAGGCGTCTTGCAGATTTTTCAGGGCACCATGGTCCGGTTCGGCGATAATCCATCTGGCCGGGATCGATTGCGGTGAGGGGGGCGTCATCAGCCCCTCGCAGCAGCCCGTTTTCTGAAGACCCTGTCGAGATAGATCGTCAGGGGACTGGCGATGAATATTGACGAGTAGGTTCCCAGAATCACACCCACGAACAGGATGAGAGCGAAGTCCTTGATGGTGCCGCCGCCCAGCAGGAAGATGGACGCCAGGACTATCTCGGTGGTCAGGGAGGTGATGATTGTTCGGCCGAGGGTTTCATTGATGCTGAGGTTGATGACCTTGAACATCTGCCCGCCCTTGCCCTTGTTCAGATTTTCACGCACGCGGTCGTAAACGACGATGGTGTCGTTGATGTCGTAACCAATCAGGGCCAGGATGGCCGCGATGATGGGCAACGTGAACTTGATGTCCAGCACCACGATCATGGCCAAAACGATAATCACGTCGTGAATCAGGCAGGCGATTGCACCCGGCGCGAATTTCATGTCGAAACGCAACGTGATGTAAATCAGGATGCCGATGATGGCATAGAGCAGCGCCAACATTCCGGTCTGGAACAGTTCCTTTCCCACCGACGGGCTTACCGAAGCCGTGGACATCACGTCCACGAACGAGGCGCCGAAATTCTTGCGCAGCGCTTCGGTCACCTGTGTCCTCACTGCCTGCACTTCAATGGTGAAGCGGTCGTCCTTGAGACGCGCGATCTTCTTGTGGGCCTCCGCCTCTACCTTCATGGCCTCCGCCTTGACCTCATCATCCTTGGCGGACAGCAGCAGGTCCTTTTCACGATACAGATCGCTCAGGACCCGTCCCTCCTTATCGGACTGGACCGTGATATTGGAATGGCCGGCCTCCTTGAAGATTTTTCGCAGTTCCGCGTTCGCGGCGGCAAGCGGCCATTTTTCGGGCAGGGTCACATAGAACTTGTCGCCGGCCTCGAAAGATGTGTCCACGACCGTGCCTTTTCCAAAGTGAGATTCGATGGATTTGGCCATTTCCAGCTTTGTCAGGGGCGTCAGCAGACTGGGCAGCTCCGTGAAGATCTGGTATTTGACGGTGTCGGAGCCGGCCGCGCCGCCGGTGTCGAAGTCCTGTACCTCGACCTGGGTGCCGGTTTCTCCAGTCTGGCTTTCAACCAGATGGTCCACGACCTTCTTGATGGCGCTGCGTTTTACGCCCGCGTTGGCCTTGAACTCCGCGATGACCTTGGTACCGCCCTTGAAGTCGATGCCTGCGTCGAATCCAATGACCAGGATCAGGATGGTGCCCAGCACCGTCATGGCGCCCGACAGGGGGACCCAGAACCGCGCCGCCTTCATGAAGTCAATGCCCACATTGGGCTTGATCCATTCCATTTAAACGCTCCTAGACTTCAGATCCCTACGCTCAGGCGCTCGGGACGGAACTTCTCCAGCACCCAGTTGAAAATCATCCTCGTGATGTAAACCTGCGTCACGAAAGACACCGCTATTCCGATGAGCAGAGTGACCGCGAAGCCGTAAACCGGCCCGCTGGAATAGTTCAACAGGATGATGCCCGCGATCCCGGTAGTGAGATTGGCGTCGAAAATGGCCGAGAAGGCCCGACCGTAGCCGGCCTCAAGGCTTGCCCTGGGACCTTTGCCCAGGCGCATTTCCTCGCGGATACGGGCGGTAATCAGCACGTTGGCGTCAACCGCCATACCAATGGTGAGCACGATACCGGCCAGGCCCGGCATGGTCAGAGCGGCGTTGAATCCGACCAGGATGGCCAGGATGAACAGGATGTTCAACAGCAGGCCGATATCGGCGATTATCCCGCCCACGCCGTAGTACATGATCATGAACGCAAAAACCAGGACCAGGGCCACGACCAGCGAAATGACGCCCGCGTCGATGGTGTCCTGTCCCAGTGACGGTCCCACCTCGAAGTCGTGGACCTTGTGAACCGGGGCCTTGTATGCGCCGTGGGTCAGCACCGTGACCAGGGATTGGGCGTCCTTGAGGACTTCGCGGGGATTGCGGGCGCCGCCCATGCTGATCTTGGCGCGTCCGCCGCCGATGCGTTCCTTGATCTCGGGGGCGGAACTGACCTCGTCGTCCATCATGATTGCCAGGTACTCGCCGACGTTCTTTTCGGTCAGGTCCGCGAAGGCCCTGCCGCCCCTGGCGTTGAACTCCAGGCTGACGTAGGGCTCGCCCTGTCGTTCAAACAGGACCATGGCGCGCGTGATGTCGTCGCCTGTGACCTTGGCCTCCGAAAACAAGAGGTAGGTCCTCCAGAACCTTTCCTTGACGATGTTGCCGTCCTTTCTTTCGACCAGCTGGAATCCGACCATGTGGTCATCGTCGATGCGCAGGTTTTTGAGGAAGGAAAGCAGGGCATTCTTGGCTAGAGCGTCGCCCTTGCCCCTGGTAAGACCGGCATCGGCGCGCAGATACCACTGGGTGGTGTTCGGGTCGCGCTCCAACTTGAGCAGACGGCCTTTTTCAGGGAATTTTTCCTGGAACTCCTTCAGTTTGTCGGCATTATCCTTGAAAAAATCCGCGGCCTTCTTGCTGCGATCAACGATCCTGAACGTCAGTCGCGCGGTCTGACCGATTCGCTTGCGGACTTCTTCCACCTGCTTGCCGCTGACGCCTGGAAGCTGGATGTCGATATCAGTGTCACCGACCTTGCGGACGTCCGGTTCAACCAGGCCGAAGGCCTCCACGCGCTTGCGGATCACTTCGAGGGTCTGATCCACCACCTCATCCCTGATTTTGGAAACCCGGAGATCGGACATGTGGATTTCGACCTCGTTCCCCGACGGAGGCAGACGCACGAGATCGGAACGCAGCCCCTCGACCAGTTCGACCGTTACCACGTCAACGTCGGCAGGGTTCTTGAACTTGATGACCATGGCGTTGAAATCGGAACGTTCGACATTGAATCGCGAGGCGAGTTCAGCCCGTTGTTCATCCGTCAGCGTCTCGGGTTCCTTTCCCTCCTTCTGGGCGAGGGCATCCACCAGGGACTTGATCAAGGTTTCCCTGAGACGCAACATGTTTTCACTGATGGCCTTTTTGTAGTCCACCGTGTAGCGCAGTTCCAGACCACCCTGAAGGTCCAGCCCGAACGAGAGCTTCTTCTGGAAGGGGTACCATCCCGGCAGCGTCCCCTGCGGCAGCAGGGTCGGCAGCACATAGAGCACCGCCAGCAGCGTTATCAGGATGGTCGGAACGGTTCTCCATAAATTCCGCTTGTTCATGCTTGGCACCTTGCTCTGGGAATCCCCGGCCCTGGGCTCTACTTCTTGGTCGGCTGGACTTCACCCTCTTCGGAATAGTGGCCGGAGATGCTGCCCTTGACGACCCGTACCCGGGTGTCCTTGGCTATCTCGAGGGTGACCACGTTGCCGGCAACGGACACTATCCGACCTATGACTCCGCCTGATGTGAGGACCTTGTCCCCGGACTTCAGGGCGTTCAGCAATTCTTCCTGTTTCTTCTTTTGTTTCTGTTGCGGTCGGATGATGAGCAGCCAGAACACCAGGATCATCACTCCAAAGAAGATCAGGGTGCTCCACATGCTGCCGCCGGCCTGGGCGGAAGGATCCTGATGCGAAGGCATGACCGCGGTACGAGCAGCCGGCGCCCCGGTCGGAGTGGTCGCCGGCGCCGCGATTGGAGCGGTGGCCACTGTGCCGGCCGGCGCCTGAGGTTGCCCTGGAGGCGGCGCTCCACCGGCCGCCTGCGCAATTACGAACAAAGTCATCAAGACGTTCACCGCTACCTCCTGGTAGAAAACGGTCGCAGCTTTCTAGCAGATACGGTCCGGGGAGTCAAAGGATTTTCAGAGCTTGGAGCAATCTGCGCTGCAAGCGGATTGCGATGCGGCCGCACGGAGGGCATGGCAAGGGGAATACACGGCAAGGGGAATGCTTGCGGTTCACCGTAAGTCCTGATAATTTCGCCGGGCCCCAACCGAGGTGTCGCAAATGGGTGATCAAGGGTCCGCCAGGGACGTCGAGCGGGAAGACGCCATGGACTTCACGGAGAGGATGCTCAAGAGCAGGACTATCCTTCTGTCCTCCGATGTGAAGCCGGATACCGCGCGCAGGATTGTGGAGCAGTTGCTGGTCATGGAGGCCGAGGACCCCAAGGCCCCGATAACCCTGATCATCAATTCCCCCGGTGGGGACGTCCATTCCGGTTTTGCGATCTACGATGTGATTCGTTTCATTCAACCTCGCGTCCGGATAGTCTGCGCCGGTCTGACGGCCAGCATCGCCACGGTAATCCTCCTGTCGGTGAAGAAGGAGGACCGGCTGGCACTGCCCAACGCGCGTCTGCTGCTGCACCAGCCCCTGTTTCATTCCGAGGTGTTCGGCCCTGCGTCCGACCTGGAGATCACGGCCGTTGAGATCATCAAGACCAAGGAAAGGCTCAACGAGATGATTGCGAAAGAAACCGGACAGCCCCTCGAAAAGGTGGCCAAGGACACCGAGCGGGACTTCTGGCTGTCGGCCGCGGAGGCAAAAAAATACGGGCTCATCTCGCGTATCGTGAAGTCGCGCAAGGACCTGTGAGGTCAGCGGCGTTTCGGCGCTTTGGCAGACATATTCATCCTTCCGGCCAGTTTGTCCGCGGCTTCCAGCAGGGCAGGACCCGTCCCGGGGCCCAGGGACATGGATTTCTCGTACCGGTATTCGCGGTCCTTGAACTGTTCCGGCGTCAACACGTATCCCAGCTCGTCGCAACCCAGGCAGAAAAGGAGTCTGTGTTCGCCGGGCATGTGTTCGATGATCCGGCGGCCCATTTCGGGGGTGACCTCGCCCGGGGCGGTCAGGATTGAAACCGAGTCGCCCAGGCCGACGAGGTTCATCTCGGTGCGCACCGATCCGTTCGAGAAGTCGCGGTCGATCACGCCTATGCGCGCGGCCAGTCTGAAACGCCAGTTCTTCACCGGCAATTCCATTCGGAGTTTACGCAGTTCAAGTCTGGTGTCCGCGATCCCGTCCGCTTCGGCAAGGACGCCCTCCGCGGCCTCCGCCAGATCGGCGCCGAATTGGGACACGTATTCCTTGCGTTGTTCAAATTTTGCTTTTTCATGGACGTTCGGGGTCACCATCCCGCCCAGTGCCCCGGAAAAGAACATGGGGACGCCCTGGACCAGTTCGCGCAGGCGCCTCCGCACCACCCCGGGATAATCGGCCGACAGGCAGGTGTTGCCCTCCCACAGTGTTTCGGGGTGCGCCGCAAAGTTCACCAGCGTGGCCACCCTGGTGCCGTCGAGTCCGTCCAGGGCCATGGCGTAACCGAAATCGTCCTTGCTTCCTCCCTTGCGGTCGTTGCGCGTCCAGTCGCCCGGCACGTCGAACCGGGCGATTCGAGCGGTCCCCGGAACCGAGGAGTCGATGGCCTCCAGGACGACCTTTTCCAGACCTTCCATCAATTGGTCCATGAAGGCCGCCTCGACCCCCGAAGAGATCGGTATCAAACCCAAAAAGGCGTTGCCCCATAGGCCAATGGTGTCTGGCCCGGCGTGGTTGTGGGTGGATGCCACCAGAATATTTTCAGGTTCGGGCGCGCTGCCGGCCAGCCGTTCGCGGAGCCGTTCCTGCCAGGGATAAGGAAATCCGATGAGGTCCGTGGATACCAGCACCAGATGGTGTTCGCCGTCTGAAAGATGAATGGCCGTGGCCTCGATCGGGTCCATGACCTCCTTCGATTTGCGGTTGTTCTCGAAACCGGCCAGCCTGATGCCCGGCACCAGGCCGTACGGCGTTATGTCGACCGCCGCTGCTCCACAGCGTAGCTTCCCCGTCATCATGCATATCCCCCGCGCGCCAGGTCCCTTACATTGCGTACGGCTTCATCCAGTCACTTCTTCCAACCGGGCAGGAACAGGTTCAACGGCAGCGCGTCCGGGCTGAACGTGACGTGGCTCCCGAACTCCACCGGGACCGCGACCCGCCTGCCGTCCAGGTACAACCCCCCACGGATCATGCGCGAGGTGAATGACAGACCTTCGCTCCCGACCATGCCGGCCACCAGTCTGTACGGACGACCCCCGGGACTTGCCTGGGCGAACGGCTCCCTGACCAGGTATTGAAGGCGGGTATCGGACAGGTCCATCCTGGTCCCTCCAGCCGAAAGTATGGCCCCGGTGGACCCAGCCGCGGTGGATATCCAGGCCCCCGAACTCTTCTGTTCCTCTTCGA
>JAADHL010000073.1:0-3292 GCA_013151875.1 Deltaproteobacteria bacterium | reverse complement strand
CACGTGGATCACATGCCTTGAAGTGGCCGCCGGCACGCGATGGGCGAAGAGCACGTCGTTGAGGGCCGGGTATCGGTGGTCCTTGCCGTCTATGGTTACGCGGATCCTGGTGAGGGCCGTGGGAAGCACATCGTCCCGCTTGACCCTGTCCAGCACCTCGGCAAATGATTCGGCGGTGGCGCAGCAGAAGTGGCCGACGCTGGTCGAAGGGGATGAATTGATGGCCAGCACGGGCGTTGTTCGAACAAAGCGGGATACGTCCAGAACGGTTCCATCACCCCCGACCACGATCACCAGGTCATACCGATCGTCTGAAACGGGTCTCAGACGCCTCAGTTGCACCGCCTTGATCCCCTGTTCGGCCAGGACCTCGCGCACGATGTCCCGCGAGCGGGACGTCTCATGGTGGCTGGAACGGACCTTTGCCACGATGGGATCCGAAGAGCGGATCAGGGCCGTCAGTCGGCGGTCGCTACGTTGCGCCCCGGTGTTTTCAAAAAGACTCACCTTGAAAATCAGCAGAATTCTACGCAGTTGCATCCCAGAAACCCCTGGTTTCATCAATCCCGGTTTCAGCCCTTGATGTATTCAGTCATCGCCCCCGTTCCCCTCGCGCTTTTTTCCATTGTTGTCGCCGTTTTTGGGCCTCTGGCCGAACCGCTCCAGCTTACGGGCCGCGCGTTCAAAGACCGAGTTGGGCGTCCAGCGGCCGTTTGACCCCCTTTTCCCGGCATTCATTCCGGTCAGCAACTTCACGGCCTGTTCGACCGAATCAACGGCGTACACATGGAATTTTCGCTCGCGTACGGCCTTGACCACGGCCTGGTTGAGCATCAGGTGTCGCACGTTTGAAGCGGGTATGATTACGCCCTGGGTGCCAGTGAGGCCCATCGAATCACAGACCCGGAAAAAACCCTCGATCTTCTCGTTTACTCCACCGATGGCCTGCACTTCCCCCCTTTGACTGACGCTTCCGGTGATGGCCAGGTCCTGCCGCAGAGGCACGTCGGAAAGCGAAGACAGAATAGCGCAGAGTTCGGCGCATGACGCCGAATCTCCATCGATCGAACCGTATGACTGCTCCACGGTCAGGCTGACGGTGAGCGACAGCGGCTTGTCCTGGGCGAAGCGGTCGCCCATGAAGCCGCTGATGATCAGGACCCCCTTGTTGAAGATATTGCCGCCGAGCCTGGCTTCCCGTTCCACGTTCACGACCCCGGCCTTTCCCTGAAAGGTCTTTGCCGTGATCCTGAGCGGCCGGCCGAAGGTCAGGTCCGCGTAGTTCAGCACGGCCAGACCGTTCACCACCCCTACCTCGGCGCCCTCGGTGTCCACGCGCAACGTGCCCTGGACCACGTTTTCAACGGATTTGTCGGCCAACAGCGAAATGCGCCTCAGGCGCTGGTCGGCTGCCCGTTCCACGTGCTCCCTGGAGATGCGATGCGCGCCATCCCCGCGCGCAAGGGCGTCCGCCTCTATCAACAGATTCAGGATTTCGTTGAAACGCAGGGTGATCCGGTCGGATGCGCCGGCCTGCCTTGCGCCGTATTCGATGACCGCGGCCACCCCGTTCCGGTCCACTGGCATCAGGTCGTCACGCTGGCAGGTGGTCGCGACGAAACGCGCGTACTCCATCATGGTGTCGGGCGTCCTCGGGACCATGGAGTCGAACTCCGCCTTCACCTGGAAGTTCTTCACAAAGTCCTCATCCATGTTGCACAGCAGGTGATACAGATGGTTGGAGCCGATCAGGATCACCTTGCACTGGACGGGAATAGGGTCCGGTCGAAGGCCCGTGGTGGGCAGGAACTGGAAGTTTTCGCCCATCTCCTCGATCTGGACTCGCTGGTGACGCAGCACGTTCTTCAATGCGTCCCATGCAAAAGGGTAGGTCAGCACATCCCTCGCGTGAAGGACCAGGTAGCCCCCGTTCGCGCGCAGCAGGGCCCCGGCCTTCACCATGCTGAAATCGGTCTGGTATATCCCGTTTTCGACCCGTTTCTCGATCTTGCCCACCAGGTTGAAGAAGGTCGGCGTGTTTTCGAAGATCACCGGCGCGCCTTTGGCCTCGCTGTTGTCCACGAGCACGTTGACCTCGTACCATGGAGCTATCTTGGCGCGCTCGCGCTCGGACTGTCTGCGGTCGTTTTCGTCCGGCAGGAATTTTTCCAGGTTTTCCAGCATGTGGTCTTCGACCGCTTCCAGGTACGCCTTGACCTCGGGAAAGTCAGCGAAGGCTGTCCGCGGGCCCTTCAGGTGCCGACGAAGAATGTTTTTTCCGAGGGTGCGCTGCACCTCCTGGATCTTGTGGTGCACCTTCATCTCGGTTTCACGCGTCGATTCCAGAAAGGCAGAGATCAACGGCTCCAGTTTCTGGCGACCGGCCTCGACCGCGGCCCTCTGTTCGTCGGTGAGGTTTCCGTATTCCTTGGAACCAACCGGTTTATCATCAACGATCGGGATCGTCACCAGACCGTCCTTGGTGCTCTTGACAATGAACCCGCATTTCTTTGCGTCTTTGGACAGGTTCACGAACTCGCCGTTTTCCTGTTCGAGGCCCTCATTGAGTATTCTTTGTATGCGTTCCTGGTGGACCTTGCCGTGAAATGCCTTGGGTATCTCGATCCTGAGGTCCTCTATCAGCATTTCCATGGTCCGCTTGAGTTCCGTTCCGCGTCCCGCGGGCAGGACGAATCCCACGGGTTCGTCCGGGTGCTTGAAGTTGTTGACCAGGCAGAAGTCGGGCGGCGCCGGCTCCTTGATGGCCTGCCGATTCAACAGCCCTTTGAGGATGCTCGACTTGCCTGTTCCGGACGCCCCTGAAATATAGATGTTGAAAGTGCGTTTACGGACCATCAGGCCCATGCCGAGGGCTTCGAGCGCCCTTTCCTGCTCGATGACGCCGTCAAGGACCTTCAATTTATCGGTGGTGCTGAATTTCAAGTGCTTGAGGTTGACCCGGTGATGGAGGTGCCTGATTCCCAGCCGGCCCGTCCTGTTGCCGTTTTTCAGTGCCGCCATGTTTCCCTCCGCGGTTCGATCACCCGGCGAACATATCATGGACGGGTTCGTTGCGCCTCAGTCGCCATGAGCCTTGCCGTCGGCGTTCAGGAGGATTTGCTCTGGCTGTTCCCTGGGATAGAAACGTACTGAATCCATGGCTTCGACCGCGGCCTTGATGAATCTGCGTGTCGATTGGGCGGCGTCGGACGCGGACAGCAATTTGAAGAGGTGGTCGCGACCGTATGGGCTCAGAGCGACGCCGTACACCGACTGGAACCTGTCGGCGATG
>JAADHL010000337.1:3701-11151 GCA_013151875.1 Deltaproteobacteria bacterium | reverse complement strand
AAGGCCCTCGAGGGCGAGCCCGACGGCCCCGAAGCCGAATGCATCCTCAAGCTGATGGAAGCGGTCGACAACTACATCCCGACGCCGGTTCGCGATACGGACAAGCCGTTCCTGATGCCCGTGGAGGACGTGTTCTCCATCTCCGGGCGCGGCACAGTGGCCACCGGCCGTATCGAGCGCGGCAAGGTCAACACGGGCGACGAGGTCGAGATCGTCGGCTTCGAACCTACCCGCAAGGTGGTCGTCACCGGTGTCGAAATGTTCCGCAAGACCCTCGATGAGGGAATCGCCGGCGACAACGTAGGTTGCCTTTTGCGCGGAATCAAGAGGGACGAGATCTACCGTGGCCAGGTGCTGGCCAAACCGGGCTCGATCACGCCCCATAAGAAGTTCACCTCCAGCGTGTACATCCTCACGAAGGAGGAAGGCGGACGTCATACCCCGTTCTTCGACGGCTACCGTCCCCAGTTCTACGTCCGGACCACGGATGTTACGGGCGTCGCCAATCTGGCCGAGGGCACCGAGATGGCCATGCCCGGTGACCGGACCGAGATCACTGTAGAATTGATCTCCGCCGTCGCCATGGAACAGGGGCTTCGCTTCGCCATCCGCGAGGGCGGTCGTACCGTGGGCCAGGGCGTGGTGGACAAGATCATCGAGTAGAAGGGAGAGGCGCGCGGGATGTAATCTTCCCGCAGGACAGGTTGCTGTGCCCCAAGCGTCGTTGCACCCTTGACCAGGCCACGGTCTGAGGTAGTTCAAACATGGCAAAGAAGGAAAACAGAGTCGTCATTCATCTGGAATGTCAGACCTGCCGCAAAAGCGATACCCCCGGTGTCTCGCGCTATTCCACGACCAAGAACAAGCGCAACAACACCGCTCGGCTTGAGTTGAAGAAATACTGCAGGTTTGAACGCCGTCATACCGTTCACAAGGAAGTAAAGTGAACAGGCGGCGCAAAAGGGCAGTAGCTCTAATGGTAGAGCGGCGGTCTCCAAAACCGCATGTTGGGGGTTCGAATCCCTCCTGCCCTGCCAAGAGAGGATAGTCTTGGAAAAATACGTCCGAATCGGGTTCGTGCTCACCGGATTACTGACGTGGATAGTCATGTCCGCGGCCTTTTCGGCGCTCCTGCAGCTCGTGAATCCAAACTGGGATTTCCTGTTGTTGGGGGCGCAGTTCACCGCGAGCGACCTGCTGGGCCTTTTGTCCGGGGTTACCGTGGCCGTGGTCCTGTGGTTCAATGAAAAGGTAAACCGACTGGGCATGGAAGTCGGTAATGAACTCAGGAACGTAACATGGCCGACCTGGCCCGAGACGCGTGTATCCACCATAGTAGTCCTGGTGACGACCCTGGTGGTTTCGCTGATCCTGGGCATGTTCGATGCGCTCTGGGGGGCAATCACCAGCGCCATCTATAAACTGTAGGCTGAATCTCGGAATCGATGATGTCCATGCAATGGTACGTAGTACATACCTATTCGGGGTACGAGCAGAAGGTCAAGGCCGACTTGCTCGAGTCCCTGAAGCAGGCCCCTGAAGAGATCGCGTCCAGTATAGGCGAGATCATCGTGCCCATGGAACCGCCTCCCGCTCCGGGCGAAAAGAAACGCCCCGGTGGTCGGCGCAAGTTCTATCCAGGTTACATCCTGGTGGAAATGGACATGAGCAAGCTGACGCATCATTTCGTTCGGCATCGCCCGAACGTTACGGGCTTTGTCGGCAACGACCAGGGTCCGAGGCCCCTGTCGCAACGCGAGATCGACAACATCCGGTTGCAGATGAGCGAGGGCCCGGTGCAGACGGTGGAGGAGGTCCGGTTCGAGGAAGGGGCGGCCGTCCGCATCAAGGACGGTCCGTTCGTCAACTTCTCCGGAATAGTGGAAGAGGTCCGTCCGGAAAAGCACAAACTCAGGGTCCTGGTAACGATATTCGGACGCGCGACTCCGGTCGAGGTGGATTTCGAACAGGTCGAAAGCGTCTAGGAGGCAGAAGCCATGGCGAAAAAGGTAACCGCGCAGATCAAACTGCATATTCCCGCGGGCAAGGCAACGCCCCAGCCGCCGGTCGGCCCGGCGCTGGGCCAGGCCGGCGTCAACATCATGGAATTTTGCAAGGCGTTCAACGCAAAGACCCAGAAGCTGGGCGACTCGACCGTCCCCGTGGTCATCAGCGTGTACGCGGACAGAACATTTTCGTTCATTACCAAAAGCGCGCCCGCGTCCGAGCTTCTCAGGAAGGCGGCGGGTATCCCGAAGGGCTCCGGCGTTCCGAACCGGGACAAGGTCGGCAAGGTCACCAGGGCCCAACTTGAAGAGATCGCAAAGGTGAAGGAAGAGGACCTCAACGCCGTGGACATCGACGGCGCCGTCCTGATCCTCGCCGGGACCGCCCGGAGCATGGGCATAGTGGTCAAGGACTAGGAGACCGAGAAGGTCGCGGACTAGGAGACCTGACAATGGCACGCCACGGAAAAAAGTACAGGGCCGCCGCCCAGGGCATTTCCCGGGAGGAACGGTTCACCCTGGACCAAGGGATTGAAAAGGTGCGGGAACTGGCCCAGGCCGGATTCGACGAGTCGGTGGACATCGCGGCCAGGCTGAACGTGAACCCCAAACACGCCGACCAGATGGTTCGAGGTGCATGCGTGCTCCCCGCCGGGACCGGCAAGGATGTCCGGGTGCTCGTGTTCGCCAAGGGCGACAAGGAAAAAGAGGCCAACGAGGCCGGCGCTGATTTCGTGGGTGCGGACGACCTGGCAAAGAAGATCCAGGGCGGATGGTACGACTTCGATAAGGTGATCGCGTCACCCGACATGATGGCCGTCGTCGGGAGGCTGGGCAAACTGCTGGGCCCCCGTGGCCTCATGCCCAACCCCAAGGTCGGCACCGTGACCCAGAACGTGGGTCAGGCCGTCAGGGAGGCCAAGGCGGGCAAGGTCGAGTTCCGGGTGGACAAGACTGGCATCATCCACTCGACTGTGGGAAGAAAATCGTTCGAGCCCAAGGACCTTCGCGCAAATATCGTCACGCTGCTCGAGACCCTGATGAAGCTGAAACCAGCCACGGTCAAGGGCGCGTATTTCAAGAGCATCACGCTGTCGAGCACCATGGGCCCGGGCATCCGCCTGGACACCGCAGAAATCGACGCGATGCTCAGGGCCTGATTGTTTCGCTGCCCGAGAAGCCGGCGCTCCCCTCGAGGGAGGCAAGACCGACGGAGGCAGGCTTTGCACGACAAGGATATGACCAACCTTGTTGCCGCCTTCCTGCTTCGGGCAGACGTGTTCGAGGGAGTCTCGATGACGGAGAGCATAAGATGAATATCGAGCAGAAGAAGGCAAACGTCGAGGAACTCAAGGAGATCCTGGCCTCCACCGAGGCGATGATCCTTGTGACCTCCCGCGGTCTGACGGTGAATCAGACGAACGGTTTCCGACGCGATCTCGACAAGGAAGGCGCTGGATACCGTGTCGTCAAGAATTCGCTGTTTGCCCGCGCGGTCCAGGGATCGGGACGCGAGTTCCTGGGCGAGATGTTGGAAGGGCCGCTGGCCATCGCCTACACCAAGACGGACCCCGCCACCCTGGCAAAGACCCTTGCGGCCTTTATCAAGGCCACCAAGAAGGTCGAGATCAAGGGGGGGTGCCTGGGTGACAAGCCTATTGGTGAAGCTGATATCAAGTTGCTGGCTGCCCTGCCGCCCCTTGAGACGCTCAAGGGTATGTTCCTGGGGACCCTCTCAGGGGTTCCGAGAAAGTTCCTCGGGCTGCTTCAGGCGCCCGGTAGGGACTTCGTCGGGGTCCTGAAGGCCAGAGAGAACCAGTTGAACGAGCAGGCGAACTGAGGTTGGTCCGCCCTACGCAGCCTTGGCGAAGTAGGGCACGAAAGGAGAACAAGTCATGGCAGAAATCACGAAAGAACAGGTCAAGGAATTCCTCAGCGGGCTTTCGGTCCTGGAAATTTCCGAACTCACCAAGGAGTTGGAAGAGGACTGGGGCGTGACCGCGGCGGCACCCGTCGCCATGGCCGGCATGGCCGCCATGCCCGCGGCGGGAGCTGAAGAAGAAAAGGAAGAGCAGACCGAATTCAACGTCGTGCTGAAGGAAGTCCCTTCGGACAAGCGTGTTTCGGTCATTAAGGAACTGCGCAACGTCGTGGGCAACCTGGGTCTGAAGGAAGCCAAGGAACTGGTCGAGGCCGCGCCTACCGCGGTCAAGGAAGCGGTTGCCAAGGACGAGGCGGAGGACGCGAAGAAGAAGCTCGAAGCCGCCGGAGCGGTGATCGAGATCTCCTAGAGGATCCGGCGCCGCGAGTGCGTTCGCAGTGGGGACTTGATACGAGATCGGTTCGATCAGTCGAGGTTCGACTTTGTCCGACCGTTAACGGGTCGTGGGCGGTGGGGTCCGTGCGCAATTGGACAAGCCGCCGGGGTGCAGCGCGTTCAATCCCTAACAGGATGGAAAGAACGATATGGCGATAATGCAGAAGCCTGAAGGTCTTGGCGTAAGGCGCAGTTTCGCGCGCGTTCCTGAAGTTCTGGGCGTTCCCGATCTGATCAGGGTCCAGAAGGAATCCTACGAGCGGTTCCTCCAGAAGTCTCTGGAACCTGACAAGAGGGGCGACTTCGGACTGCACGGGATCTTCAAGAATATCTTCCCCATCGCCGACTACAGCAAGACGGCGACGCTGGAGTACGTCAAGTACGTGCTTGATGACCCCAAGTACGACGTGGAGGAATGCCGTCAACGCGGCATCACCTACGCGGCGCCGATGCGCGTCACCGTGCGTCTGGTCACATGGGACGTGGACAACGACACGGCGGTGCGTGAAATCCGGGACGTGAAGGAGCAAGAGGTCTATTTCGGCGAGATCCCGCTGATGACCGATCACGGCACCTTCATCGTCAACGGCGCCGAACGCGTGGTGGTCAGCCAGTTGCACCGTTCACCGGGCGTCTTTTATGAAAGCGACAAGGGGCGGACACACGCATCGGGCAAGCTCCTGTACTCGGCCCGAATCATCCCGAACCGCGGGTCCTGGGTGGATTTTGAATTCGACCACAAGGACTTCATGCACGTCCGTATCGACCGCCGGCGCAAGATGCCCGCCACGGTCCTGCTCAAGGCCCTGGGATTCAGCACCCAGGAGATTCTGGAGCAGTTCTACGAGATCGAAACCATCAAGGTCACGAAAAAGGGAAAGTTCGAGTGCGCCCTGGACCCGAAACTGCTGGAAGGCCATCGTTCGCCCACCGACATCAAGGACCCCAAGACAAAGAAGGTGCTGGTCAAGAAGGGCGCCAAGCTGGGCAAACATCGCCTGAAGCAGTTGATGGAGAAGGGAATAAAGTCCATCGTTCTGCCCCCGGAGGACGTGCTGGGCAAGGTGCTGGCCGATGACGTGGTCGATGAAGAGACCGGAGAGGTCCTGGTCGAATGCAACCAGGACGTAACCGAAGAGGTCATCGAGACCTTGACCAGTCTCAAGGGCGCCATCGAGATCAAGGTCCTCGTCATCGACGACTTCAACTTCGGGCCCTACCTGCGCAACACACTCCTCCAGGACAAGGTTGAGTCACCGGAAGAGGCGTCGGTGGAGGTGTATCGCAGGCAGCGTCCGGGTGACCCGGCGAGCCCCGAGCAGGCGCGCTCGTATTTCAACAGCCTGTTCTTTTCCAGCGCCCGGTACGACCTGTCTCCGGTCGGACGCCTGAAAATGAACTACAAGTTCGGCCAGGACATCCCGCTGGATCAGACCACCCTCCTCAAGGAAGACTTCCTGCAGGTGGTCCAGTACCTCCTGGACCTCAAGATGAACAAACCCAACGTGCGGGTCGACGATATCGATCAGCTTTCCAACCGCCGTGTCCGCGCCGTTGGCGAACTCATGGAAAATCAGTACCGGATCGGGATGGTCAGGATGGAAAGGGCCATCCGGGAAAAGATGACCATGTCTCCGGACCTGGCCACCCTGATGCCCCACGACCTGGTGAACGCCAAGCCGGTGTCCGCGGTCGTAAAGGAGTACTTCGGCGCCAGTCAGCTTTCGCAGTTCATGGACCAGACCAATCCCCTGTCCGAGATCACGAACAAACGGCGCCTTTCGGCCTTGGGACCTGGCGGTCTGACGAGGGATCGCGCCGGGTTCGAGGTCCGCGACGTTCACGCCACCCATTACGGTCGCGTGTGCCCCATCGAGACGCCGGAAGGGCCGAACATCGGACTGATTTCGTCCCTGTCCACCTACGCCCGAGTCAATGACTTCGGATTCATCGAGACGCCCTACAGGAAGGTCGTCGACAAAAAGGTGACCAACGAGATCGTCTATCTCTCGGCCATGCAGGAAGAGAACCAGACCATCGCTCAGGCCAACGCCACCATGGATGCGAACGGCGTTCTCACTGATCCGCTGGTACAGGCCCGCAGGAACGAAGAGTACCTGATGATACCTCCCGAGGAGATCACCCTGATCGACGTGTCGCCTGCTCAACTGGTCAGCGTTGCCGCGGCTCTGATTCCTTTCCTGGAGCACGACGACGCGAACCGCGCCTTGATGGGCTCCAACATGATGCGGCAGGGGGTGCCTCTGGTCAGGGGCGAGGCTCCACTGGTAGGCACCGGACTGGAATGGGTGGTGGCCCGTGACTCCGGGGTCCTGCTCCAGGCCGAGCGCGACGGAGAGGTCCAATCGGTCGACGCGGACCGCATAGTGGTCCGCACCGAGGGGAGCGACGAGGACCTGGCCCCGAAACCGGACATCTATCAGTTGGTGAAGTACCGCAGGTCGAACCAGAACACGTGCATCAACCAGAGACCGCTGGTCAAAAAGGGCGACAAGGTTTCGAAGGGACAGGTTATCGCGGACGGCGTTGCCACCGAAGAGGGCGAACTGGCGCTTGGTCAGAACGTCATGGTGGCCTTCATGCCCTGGGGCGGCTACAACTACGAGGACTCGATTCTGCTGTCCGAGCGCCTGGTGACCAAGGACTTTTTTACGTCGATCCACATCGAGGAGTTCGAGTGCATTTCCCGCGACACCAAGCTGGGCAGGGAAGAGATAACCAAGGACATCCCCAACGTGGGTGAGGAGGCCCTCAAGGACCTGGACTCCAGTGGGATAGTCCGGGTCGGCGCCGAGGTGAGCACCGGCGACATTCTGGTGGGGAAGATCACGCCCAAGGGCGAGACTCAGCTTTCCCCGGAGGAGAAGCTGCTGCGCGCCATCTTCGGCGAGAAGGCGGCGGACGTGAAGGACTCGTCCCTGCGCGTGCCGCCCGGTGTCAAAGGCATCGTGGTGGACGCAAAGGTGTTCTCCCGCAAGGGGGCCGACAAGGACGAGCGTACGCGCGAATTGGAGGACATCGAAGAGGCCCGGCTCATGGCCGACCGGGACGAAGAGATTCAGCTCACCACCCAGGCCATGCAGAAAAGGATGGTCAATACCCTCAC
>JAADHL010000337.1:0-3668 GCA_013151875.1 Deltaproteobacteria bacterium | reverse complement strand
AAAGACCCTGTTCAAGAAGGGCTTCAAACTGAAGGAAAAGGACCTTGCGTCACTGGACGTCGATGTCCTGGGCAGAATAAAGGTCAAGGAAGGCGAGCAGGTCGAGGCAAAGCTGCAAAGCATGATCGAGATCCTCGCGGACCAGGTCTCGGCGGTCAGCACGGTGTTCAACGACAAGATCAATCGTCTGCGCCGCGGGGATGAACTGCCTCCGGGAGTCATCAAGACCGTAAAGGTCTACGTCGCCATCAAACGCAAGATACAGGTCGGCGACAAGATGGCCGGCCGCCACGGAAACAAGGGTGTTGTTTCACGTATTCTGCCGGCCGAGGACATGCCCTACATGGCGGATGGACGGCCCGTGGATATCGTTCTGAACCCGCTGGGCGTTCCCAGCCGGATGAATGTGGGTCAGATTCTCGAAACCCACCTGGGTTGGGCTTCCCGTGAGATGGGAAGGCAGGTCGAGGCGGTACTCGAAAACGGGGCGGGCCTGAACGGCATCAGGAAACGTCTGATCAAACTCTTTGGCACCGATTCCATGAAAAAGATCATAGAAGAGATGGACGACGACGGCCTACGTCGGCTCCTGCCGGAATTCAAGAGGGGCATCAAGGTCGGGACCCCCGTGTTCGACGGTGCGCGGGAAACCGAAATCAAGGACTGGCTGAAAGAGGCTGGGCTGCCGACCACCGGCAAGACCGTGCTGTTCGACGGCCGGACCGGCGATGCCTTTGAATCGGACGTCACCATCGGCATCATGTACATGATGAAGCTGCATCACCTCGTTGACGAGAAAATGCACGCCCGCTCAACGGGACCCTACTCGCTGGTGACTCAGCAGCCGCTGGGTGGCAAGGCACAGTTCGGCGGCCAGCGCCTTGGAGAAATGGAGGTTTGGGCACTGGAGGCCTACGGCGCCGCCTATGCCCTGCAGGAGGTCCTGACCGTCAAGTCCGACGACGTGGCCGGGAGGACCGCCACCTACGATTCGATAGTCAAGGGCGACTATAACGTCCATGCCGGATTGCCGGAGTCTTTCAACGTATTGGTGAAGGAACTCAAGTCCCTGGCAATCGACGTGGAACTGGTCGAGTCCGACCAGGCCATGGAAGCGCGATAAACGTTGATCGTACAGCGTTCATCGTCGATCGCCGGCACAAGGGGCGATTGACAGGGGACGATTGATGATCGACATGCTTTTCAGGAGGTGAGACGTGAAGGACATGTTCACCGTGTTCGAAAGACCGAAAGATCCCCTGTCGCTTCAGGCGATGAGGGTTTCACTCGCCTCTCCCAAGTCCATTCTGGGATGGTCATACGGCGAGGTGAAAAAGCCGGAAACCATCAACTACCGGACGTTCAAGCCGGAGCGCGAGGGGCTCTTTTGCGCAAAGATCTTCGGGCCGGTAAAGGACTACGAGTGCAACTGCGGTCGCTACAAACGGATGAAACACCGCGGCATCGTGTGTGAAAAATGCGGCGTCGAGGTCATCCAGTCAAAGGTGCGCAGGGAACGCATGGCCCACATCACCCTGGCGTCTCCGGTGGCCCACATCTGGTTCCTGAAGTCCATCCCCAGCCGGATCGGCAACGTGCTGGACATCACTCTGAAGGACCTCGAAAAGGTCCTGTACTGTGTGGCGTACGTGGTCATCGACCCAGGCAAGATCGACGACCTGAAAAAGGCCGAGGTCATCTCTGAGGAACGCTACGAGGAGTTGTACATCGAGTACGGCGACGACGCGTTCGAGGCCGGCATGGGCGCGGAGGCCATCCGCAGGCTGCTGGAGGACACGGACGTCGAGGCCCTTGCGGGCGAGGTGCGAGCGGAGTTGAAGGAAACGACGTCCGACGCCAAACGCAAGAAACTGGCCAAGCGCCTGAAAGTGCTGGAGGCGCTGCGCGACTCCGGCAACCGCCCTGAATGGATGGTGCTGAAGAACCTGCCGGTACTGCCTCCGGACCTTCGCCCCCTGGTGCCCCTGGACGGCGGCAGATTCGCCACCAGCGACCTGAACGACCTGTATCGGCGGGTAATCAACCGCAACAATCGGCTCAAGAAGCTGATGGACCTCAATGCGCCGGAAATCATCATCCGCAACGAAAAACGGATGCTGCAGGAGGCAGTTGACGCCCTGTTCGACAACGGTCGGCGCGGCAAGGTGATAACCGGCGCCAACCGCAGGCCGCTGAAATCCCTTTCAGACATGCTGAAGGGCAAGCAGGGGCGCTTCCGCCAGAACCTGCTGGGTAAACGCGTCGACTACTCCGGCCGTTCCGTGATCGTGGTCGGGCCTGGTCTGAAGCTGCATCAGTGCGGCCTGCCCAAAAAGATGGCCCTGGAACTCTTCAAACCCTTCATCTTCAGCAAACTGGAGTCCAGGGGCTACGCCCAGACCATAAAGACCGCCAAGAAGATGGTCGAAGACGAGGACCCCGTGGTGTGGGACATCCTCGAGGAAGTGAGCAAGGAGCACCCGGTGTTCCTCAACCGGGCCCCTACCCTGCATCGCCTCGGCATCCAGGCCTTTGAGCCAGTGCTGATCGAGGGCAAGGCCATCCAGCTTCACCCGCTGGTGTGCGCGGCCTACAACGCCGACTTCGACGGTGACCAGATGGCGGTTCACCTACCGCTTTCCCTGGAATCCCAGATGGAAGCCCGCGTCCTGATGATGTCCACCAACAACATCCTCAAACCGGCGGACGGGCGTTCCATCATCACGCCGTCGCAGGACATGGTCCTGGGCATTTACTACATGACGCGCGAAAAACCGTTCGCCCGAGGCGAGGACAAGCTGTTCTCCGGTCCTGAGGAAGTCAGGGTGGCCTTCGACGCCGGAGCCATTGACGTGCAGGCGCGAATCAAGGTCCGCATCAACGGCGGGATAGTGGACACCACCGTCGGACGAACGCTTCTGACCGAGATCGTCCCCGAAGAGATCCCGTTCGACCAGTACAACAAGGTAATGGACAAGAAATCCCTGGCGAACCTGATCGACATCGCCTACAAGAAGTGCGGATCCAAAAAGACCGTGCTGCTGGCCGACCGTATCCGCACCTGGGGCTTCATGTTCGCTACCAGGGCCGGCATTTCCATCGCCACCGACGATATGCAGGTTCCGAAGACCAAGGACAAAATCATCGCCGAGGCCAAGAAGAAGGTCGCGGACATCGAGAACCAGTACCAGGAAGGCGCGATCACCGACGGTGAGAAGTACAACAAGGTGATCGATGCATGGTCGTTCGCGGCGGACCGCGTTGCCACGGACATGATGGAGGGGATCTCGTATCAGACCTTCAAAAGGGGTAACGAGGAGCGGCGCGTGGCGTCCATGAACTCCATCTATATCATGGCCGACTCGGGCGCCCGCGGAAGCGCCATGCAGATGCGCCAGCTCGCAGGGATGCGGGGCCTGATGGCCAAGCCGTCCGGTGAAATCATCGAGACCCCTATCACCGCGAACTTCCGTGAAGGCCTGACGGTGCTGGACTACTTCATCTCCACTCACGGCGCGCGCAAGGGACTGGCGGACACGGCCCTCAAGACGGCCAACGCCGGCTACCTGACGAGGCGACTGGTGGACGTGGCCCAGGACGTGGTGGTCAGCGAATACGACTGCGGCACCCTGGACGGAATCGAGGTGTCGGCCCTGGTTCACGGCGGC
>JAADHL010000177.1 GCA_013151875.1 Deltaproteobacteria bacterium | reverse complement strand
CGCGCCATCTACGACCGGTTGCTGGAACTCGAACCCGGTTCAATCGATGTCATGTCGCAACTGGACGACCTGTTGCACGAGTTGGGGCAGGAGGCGGAGCGCATTCCCCTGTTGGAGGAGATGGCCAACAACGCCAGGTCCATAGAGGAAAAGAGGTCCACCCAGGTCCACATCGGTGAATTGTGTCACTCCACTGGGGACCTGGAGGGCGCGGTCAGGGCCTACAGGTTCGTGCTGGACAGGCGTCCGGAAGAGAATTCACTGGACGAAATGGCTGAAAAGGCCGGCGAGAGGTTGATTGGGCTTTACGACACGCTGGGAAGGACGAGGCAGGTCATGGACCTGAGACTCCTGATGGGGCGGACCTCCCCGGACCCGGAAACCACCAGGGCGCACCTGTTGACCGCCGGCATACTTGCTCATGACGAGGCAGCGGACCTGGACAAGGCGGCCCTGATTTTCGACGAGTTGTTGAACCTGGATGAAAACGACGTCGCGGCCCTGGATTGGGCCAAGAGAACGGCGCGCGAACGAGGCGACTCCGACAGGTTGATGGACCTGGTCCAGAGCGAACTCAAGCAGGCAGGCGATGACGACAGCAGGGTCGCGTCGTTGATGGAAATGGCGGCAATCCACGCGGAACAGGGGGATGAACGGGTCCTGGAACCCCTCAGGACGGTCCTGGAAATGGAACCAGGTCATGCCGAAGCGCGAGAGATGGTCGGCGGGTACCTCGAAAGCGACTCCCTTGCGTTGGATTCGGCCCTATTGCTGGAAGCGGCGGCCGAACGATCCGGCGATGACGACCTGCGCGCGCGCGCCCTCACGGTTCAGGTGCAATTGGCCGAACCTGGGGATGCCAGGACGGGTCTGCGGATCAAGCTGGCCGACTGTCTTTTGAAATTGGAGCGCGGCGATGAGGCCGTCGATGTCCTGTCCCAGGGATTTCTGGAGGCGCCGGAATCGGAAACCGTGTTCAAGGCCCTGGTCGAACGGCTGGAGGCGGCCGACAGGTTGGCCGAGTTGTCGAAGTTTGCCGCAAAGGCAGCTGAAAACGTCGTAGGCCCCGGATTGGCGGTGAGGCTCGGCGCTGCCGCGGTGCTTGTCCGAGGCGGGCTTCACGATGAAGCCGTGGAACTCCTGGAAGCGAATTGTGTGGAGGATGATGGCCATCTGCCTACTCTGGAGCTTTTAGAGAACGCGTATACGAACCTCGAACGCCCGGACGGGGTCCTGCGCACGCTCGACAGGATTGCCGCGGCCACCCCGGATGCCAAGGCGCAAAGCGACGTTTACATGAAGTGCGCCGGACTGGCCATGGAAAGGTTGGACGACGTTGCGGGGGCAAAGGATTATTTCGGCAAAGTCCTGGAACTTTTTCCCCTGCACGACGAGGCGATCCCCGGTCTTACGGAGATTCTGGAGAAAGAGGGTGATCGCGAGGGCCTGCGCCGGCTCAGGAAAAACGAACTGTCGAACCTGGAGGGGCATGATTCGGTAGGCGACCTGCTTCGTGTGGCCACCCTGAGGCGCAGATTGGCGCTGGCGGCCCTGGAGGATGGCGACTTCGAGGAGGCGGCTTCCATGGCGATTGCGCTGGTGGAAGCCAAACAGCCCGAACCGGACGACCTGGCCACGGCGCGCAGGGTTTACGCCGAGGCGGGAAATCCCCCGGCGCTTTTCCACGCCCTGGCAGACGCATACGAGCGCACGGTGGAACGCGACGGTTTGCTGGACCTGCATCGGTTCGCCTCCAGTCTGGATATCGAGGACCCGGACAGGCGAAGCGCGCTTTTGGCGGCCGTCGAATTGGAAGAGACGTTGGAGCGGGAGGAGTGGCTGTTCGAGGACCTGGGCGCGCTGTTCCTGATGGACCCGGAAGACGCGGCCCTGCGCGAACGTTTCGAGTCCGCGGGCCGGCGCATCGACAGGATTTCAGAGGTCAAGGATTTGCTGGTGGAGGCATTCGGCCGGCACCAGGATGAGCCGGTCACGTTCGATCTGGCAACCGCAATCGCCAGGTTGTTGCGGGACGAACTGGACAGCGAGGATGAGGCGGTGGAATACCTTCGGGTCGCCTTCCTGAGGAGGCCCGAGGACCGAGGCACGGTGGAGGCCCTGGCCACGCTGTACGAAAAGCTGTCTCGCTTTGGGGACCTTGCCCTGCTGTACGAAAACCTTGGTGACATGGAGGAGGACGGCGAAAAGAGGGTGGCCCTGTATTTCAAGGCGTTCGACGTGATCCGCAATCTGGTGAAAGACCCGGTCAGCGCGGTCGAGACCCTGAAGAAAATCCTGGATCAGGACCCGACTTCCGGTACGGCCCTGGATGCGCTGGAGGCGATTGCCCGCGAGACCAACGACCCGCAGACCCTGGCTCAATCCCTGGCCAGCAAGGCCGAGGTGGCCGCTGATGAAGCTGATCGCGTGGTCTTTTTACAGGAACTGGCCGAGGTCCAGGACGGCCAGTTGTCCCAGGCGGATGCCGCCATCGACACCCTGACCACGGTGTTGGACCTGGATCCCACTTGTGCAAAGGCTCGCCGGCATCTTGAGGAACTCTATGTAAGGACCCAGAAATACGCGGAACTGGCGGACCTGTACGAACAGAACGCCGAACTGGAGTCCGGTCCCGACGAAAAGACCGAGGCGTTGAAAAAGGCGTCCGCCGTGCACGAGACGTATCTTGAAGATATGCCGATGGCCATTTCCCTGCTGAGGCGGGTGCTGGACATCGACCCTCATAACGATTACGCGTTTTCGCGTCTGACGGAAATGCTGGAGCGGGAGGACGACAACAACGCCCTTGCCGAACTGCTGGTGAGCAGACTGGAGCTTGCCGATGCCGTCAGCGAGCAGGTCGAACTGAACGTGAGGATCGGCAAGGTCCTGGCCGACAAAAAGGAAGATTTCGCTGGGGCCGTTATTCACCTGAAGGCGGCTTTGAACCTCGATCCGTATCACGACGAAGCCCGCACCATCATGGAGAAATTGCTCAATCGCGCCTCCGTAGCCATGGACGTGGCCCTGGCCTTGGAAACGGTCTATGAGGCATCCGGCGAGCACATCAAGTTGTGCGACGTGTTGCGCAGGGAAACGTCGATGGTCGAGACGGCGCCTGAACGCGAGACGCTGCTGCTGAGGATCGCCCAGGTGCAGGTAGAGCGCCTTGACGACCCCGTGCATGGGCTGGAGACCCTTGGGGAGGCCCTGGCCGAGTGCCCCTCGAACACGGATACCCTTGCGATGATGGAGGAAGTGGCTGGGAAATCGAATCAGCATGAGAGCTTTTACGCAATACTGAATGAGCGATTGAACGATGACCTGGATGCCGATGTCAGGTCCAGACTGCAATTCAAGGCCGCCGTGCTTGCCGATACGCGGCTGAAACGCCCGGAAAAGGCGGCCGAGCACTACGCGGCCTTTTTGGAGGACAA
Organism: Deltaproteobacteria bacterium; assembly: GCA_013151875.1. GTDB lineage: Bacteria > Myxococcota_A > UBA9042 > DTJE01 > DTJE01 > JADDHL01. Next base: position 4,035 of record JAADHL010000177.1, on the reverse strand, counting down.
CGAGGGACACGCGGAAACGCTGGCGGCCTTGGACCGAATCTATACGGAAATGGGACGCAGCGGGGACCTGGCGGAGGTGCTCAGAAAGCGGATAGGGCAGGGTGGCGACGCCACGGAAATAGAGCTGAGGCGGCGCCTTGCGGAACTGCTGTCCGGCAGGCTTGACGACGCGGAGGGGGCGTTGGACCAGTTGCGTCAGGTTCTGGACCTGAATCCGGGAGACAAGGAGGCCATCCGGCAACTGAGCAACCTGACCGATCACCCTGTCTCGGGCGCGTTGGCCTTGGACCTGCTGACCACGTCCCTTCGGGATGCTGAAGACGACGAGGGCCTCTTGTGGGCGATAGAGGCCCAGATTCAACGCGGTGAAGAGGATACGGACATGACTTCCCTTCACGCCGAGGCCGCCACGATAGCCGGCAGGCTGGGAAAGCCGAAGGAACAGGTCGCGCATCTGGGGAAGGCCCTGTACATGATCCCCTCGAACGAGACATTTTTGGCCAGTCTGGTCAGCGTGGCGAAAGACGAGGGGCTGCAGTCCGATGCATGGGAACTTTTGTCGGCGGCCGCTGATGCCGCTACCTGGGATGACCTCGAGAAATCCCTGCGACTCCATGCCGGTCTGATGGCACGGGACGCCGGCGCCCTGGAAGACGAAATGGAAAAGAGTCTTTTGAGGGTCCTTGAAATCGACCCCATGTGCAAGGATGCAATTGACGTTCTGGCCAAATACTATGACGAAAATGGGCGCGCTGGGGACCTGGTGGGGATCCTGGAACGCAGACTGAAACTGGACATGTCGCAAACGACCAGGGTATCCACTCTGAACAGGATTGCCGACCTGTGCCTGATGAGAAATGAGGAAAAACGCGCGGCTGAAGCCCTGGAGGAGGCATCGGGCATAGACCCGTCCGATATTGAAACGCTGCGCAGGCTGCGTGAGGTGTATGAAAAATCTGGGGACACGGCTGGAATGGTTTCAGCCATAGAGAGGTTGGCCGCGGTGTCCACCGACCCCGATGAGAAGATCCATTCCCTTCTGGATGCGGCGGGTCTGCAGGCCGGCAAACTGAAGGACAAAGTGGCGGCGCGCAACACGCTGGAAATACTGTTCGGAGTGGACCCCGGGAACGTGGTCGGCCGCGGCAAGTTGCAGGACCTGTACGAGGAACTGGGGGAGTGGGAACCACTCATGGCCATGCTGGCCCAGATATCCGAGAACGACGATGATCCCGGGGTGCGCGTGGAGGCCGCGCTGAAGGCTGCCTCGGTGGCGGAAACTCATCTGGATGACCTGGCCGTTGCCGCGTCGCATATCGAAAAGGCCAGGGAGATAGAGCCCGACAATTCCGCCGTACTGGACGAGGCCATTCGCCTGTACTATCGGCTGGAGGACTGGACGAGTCTGGTAGAGATGCTGCGCTTGAAGGCGAATACGACCTCGGCGGAACCCGAGAAAGTGGCCCTTCTGGCCAAGGCGTGCGACATCGCCCAGACCCGCATGGGGGACCCTGATCTGGCCGGGAGAATGGCCAGGGAGGTCCTGTCCATTGACGATACCAACGCCAAGGCCCTGCTGGTGACGGCACGTCTGATGGAGGCCAAGGAGGAACACGAAGAGGCCCTGGACCTGTTCAGGCGGCTCTCGAAGGCCACTGGAGACATGGAGGAACGGGCCCAGGCATTGTTGGGGGTGGCCAGGATCCTGATGGCCAGGGGCGATGACGGTGACGAGGCGCGCGAATCACTTCAGGCCGCCCAGCGGATAAAACCCGACCACCCGGAAGTCAACAGATACCTCAAGGACCTCTATTCGGGCAGCGGGGACTACGAGGCATTGATCGATGTGATGCAGCGCAATCTCAAACAGGCGCCGGACGACGTGACCCGTTCATCGATATGCATGGACATCGCCGAGATTTACCTCAGCCGGCTCAACGACGGCGCCAAGTTCCTGGAGTGGGCCGACGAGGCGCTCAGGTTCAAGGGCGACGACCCACGTGTCGTCGAGGGTATTGTGGACTTCCACCTCAAATCGGGAGAGGTCAGAAAGGCGGTGCCGCACCTTGAGTGGCTGGTTAATTACCTGGAGGGCAAGCGCAGGCTGAAGGAGTTGCCGCCCTATGCGTATCAATTGGGCAGGATCCTCGAGGGATCCGGCGAGTTGGACAAGGCGATTCAGTATTACCGTCTTTGTCACGATCACGACGCGGCCGACATACCCAACGCGCTGGCCCTCGGCAGGCTCTACATGTCGCGGGAAGAGCACGAAAAGGCGCTGAGGATCTATCAGCCGCTGATGGTCAGAATAGACTCGCTGGAGCCTTCCGGACGCGGGGAAGTCCTTCTGGCGCTCGCGACCATCAGCGCTGCCCGCGGCGACAGGAAAAAGGCCCGTCAATACGTCCTCCGCGTGCTTGCGGAGGAGCCGGACAACGTCGAAGCGCAGGCCCTTCTTTCGAAGGGGCTGTAAGGTGCTTGCCGTAATCTGTCTAAGGCCATTGTCATTGTGCCGGGTTTGGATATGATCTGCCCCGGCCGCAGGTGACATGAGGTTGGCCCATGTTCGGCGCCCTGGTCGCGCGTTTGCTTCCCTTGGTGCCGAAGCCCGTGGTCGGCATGGTGGCCCGCAGATATGTCGCCGGGGAGGACCTGGAAGCCGCCTTGGCGGCGGTGTCCGCCCTCAATGGGCGTGGATTCAAGGCTACACTGGACATACTTGGCGAAAACGCCCGGGATCGGGAGGCTGCGGATTCGACTCTGGACGGCTATCTGGAGATCCTGGACAGGATTGCCGACGGTCCTCTTGAATCCAACATAAGCGTAAAACCGACGCACCTCGGACTGCGGGTGGACGCCGAAGGCGCGAGAGAGAGGATTTTCGCCCTGGCGGAACGTGCCCGACGCACGGATAATTTCGTGCGGATAGACATGGAGGATTCGTCGGTGACTGATGCCACGCTGGAGATCCGGCGTGAGGCGGATCGGCGTTTTTCCAACTGCGGCGCCGTGCTGCAGGCGTACCTGAAACGTACGGTGGGCGATGCTGCTGTCCTGGCCAGGGACGGGGCCAACGTCAGGGTATGCAAGGGAATCTACAAAGAACCGGCCGATATCGCATTTCACGACAAAGAGGAGATTCGGGGCTCCTTCCTGCGCACGGCCGAAATCCTGATGCAGGGGGAGGGCACGTATTGCGCCTTCGCCACCCATGACCATGAGTTGGTGCAAAGGCTGCTCCGCTTGATCGAAAAACGCGGATTTCCAAAGGACCGTTGTGAGTTTCAGGTGCTGCTTGGGGTGCCCGTGGGATCGATGCTGAACGACCTGTCCGGGCTGGGATTCGATGTCCGGGTGTACGTGCCGTTCGGCAAGGAGTGGTATCCGTATGCAACCAGACGCCTGAAGGAGAATCCCAGGCTTGCCGCCGGCATCTTCAAACAGATGTTCATGCCAGAGAGAAGATTATGACGACCGATTATCTGGTCCTTGGAAGTGGAATCGCGGGGCTGTCTTTCGCCCTGGAGGCGGCGCGCACGGGCAGGGTGCTCGTCGCCACCAAGCGGGCGGCGGAGGAGTCCAATACCAGGTATGCCCAGGGCGGCATAGCAACGGTACTGAGCAAGGGGGACAGCTTCGATCTGCACGTCAGGGATACTCTGACGGCCGGGGGAGGGTTGTGCCACGAAGACGTGGTGAACATGTGCGTCAAGTCGGGGCCGGAGCGCATCCGGTGGCTCGAGGATCAGGGTGTTTCGTTTACCGGAATGTCCAGAAACAAGAAGATGGAATTCGACCTGGGAAGGGAAGGGGGACATTCGAGGCGGCGTGTCCTGCATGTCGAGGACCTGACTGGAAGGGAGGTCGAGCGGGTGCTTCTGGACAAGGCGCGGGCCGACCGGAACATCACGATCATGGAAAACTGGATGGGGGTCGACCTGTGGCGTGACGAGGATGGGCCCGGTGGTCCGAGGGTGCGCGGCGCGTATCTGATCGACCGACAGTCGGGACGGGTCGAAACCGTCGGCGCCAAGG
>JAADHL010000008.1 GCA_013151875.1 Deltaproteobacteria bacterium | reverse complement strand
CCCATAGAGCGGGGCATATTAGCCACCGTGGTGATTCCCAATCCCGGTGGATGCACCGCGGAAGATGCCCTGGCCGCCTATCGTAGGACCTACGTTGACGCTCCATTTGTCAGGGTGGTGGATCCCCGAAAACACCTGCCGAGCGTGCGTGACGTGGCTTTGACCAATTTCTGCGACCTCGCCCCGGCTGTCGATGAATCCGGGGGCTCGATAGTGGTGGTGGGCGTCATCGACAATCTTTTGAAAGGCGCCGCGGGACAGGCGGTGCAGGTAATGAATCTGGTAATGGGAATCGACGAGACAACTGGATTGACAAAGCGATGAAACGTACTGGAGTGACCGCGGCGCGGGGGTTCAGGGCATCAGGCGTATCCGCAGGCATCAAGAAAACGGGCCCTGGGAATGAAGAAAAGGACTTGGCTCTCGTGGCAGCCGATGTGACGGCGTCGGTTGCCGCGGTATTTACGAAAAACCTGGTGCAGGCCGCACCGATAGGGGTCTGTCGCAAGCACATCGCCGCGTCCGGCGGAAGGGCCAGGGCGATTGTGGTGAACTCGGGCAATGCCAATGCGTGCACAGGGGCCGTCGGACGCGAGGCCGCCATGCGAACGGCCGTGGAGGCTGCCGGCCTTCTGGGCGTGGCCGTCAACGAAGTCCTGGTGGCTTCCACTGGAGTCATTGGGCAGACACTGCCCGTCGATCTTTTGCTCCAGGCCCTGCCAGAGGCGGTGAACGGGCTGTCAGCGGATGGCGGAAGTGACGCGGCCCGGGCGATTATGACCACTGATACCCGCACGAAGCAGATTGCCCTGACGGTCGAGACTCCTGATGGGCAATACACCGTGGGAGGCATGGCCAAGGGTTCAGGGATGATACATCCGGACATGGCCACCACCCTGGCATTCGTGACCACCGACGCCGTTGTCGAGTCCGGTGTGCTGAATGATTGTCTGAAACAGGCGGTGGACGTGTCGTTCAATCGCATATCAGTTGACGGAGACACATCCACGAACGACATGGTGGCGGTCATGGCCAATGGCGTCTCCGGCGTCAAGGTTCAGGGAGAAGCTTCGACTTCTGTGTTTCTGAACGGGCTGACCAAGGTGTTGACGCACCTGGCAAAGGAAGTTGTCCGTGACGGGGAGGGAGCGACCCGCCTTGTCACGGTTGAGGTGTCAGGGGCCCGGGACGACAACGAGGCGCTGAAGGTGTCCAGGACGGTATCGACGTCACCCTTGGTCAAGACCGCGGTATACGGAGCGGATGCCAACTGGGGACGCATCGTGGGCGCCGTGGGCAGGGCGGGCGTGGACCTGGACCCGGCGGCGTTGACCGTATCCATCTGCGGCCTTGAGGTGCTTTCCCCCGGTTATCGGTCGGATTATTCCGAGGCCGATGCCGGCCGCCTGATGAAGGCGGACGAAGTGGTCATTTCGGTGGATTTGGGACAGGGCGTCGGGTTCGCGCGGACGTGGACCTGCGATTTGACCCATGGATACATAGACATCAATGCGAGTTACAGGACATGAGCGCGAAGATCAGGGCGGACAAATTGAAGGGCGCCGGGTTCATCGACCCGGACACGAGGACGGCAGTGCTTGAAGAGGCGCTGCCGTATCTCAGAAGGTTTCGAGGCGCCACCGTGGTGGTCAAGTACGGCGGTGCCGCCATGGTGGATGACGCCTTGGCCGATTCGTGGGCCCGGGACGTGGTTTTTCTGGAACACGTGGGCATGCGGCCCCTGGTTGTTCATGGCGGCGGTCCGGCAATGACGAAGACCATGAAGCGAATGGGGGTCGAAACATCGTTTGTCGATGGGCACCGAGTAACCAGCGCGGACGGTGCGGAGATCGCCGAAATGGTCCTGTCGGGACGGCTGAACAAAGAGGTGGTTTCGCGTATCAATCGGGCCGGAGGTCGGGCCGTGGGCCTGTCGGGCACTGACGCCCGTTTGATGAGGATCAGCAGGCACACGCCGGGCGGCAAGGACATCGGATTCGTCGGCAGGATAGACGAGATAGATCCGGAGCCCCTGGAACTGATGCTGGAGGCCGGATACACGCCGGTCCTGTCTTCCACGGCAGCGGACGACGAGGGGCAGCCGTTCAACATCAATGCCGACATGGTTGCCGGAGCGGTGGCCGCGGCCATGAACGCGGTCAAGCTGGTTTTCATGACGGACGTGCCCGGCGTGCTGCTCGACGGCCGCCCGGCCTCGATGCTCAGCGACGTGGAGGTCAGGCGACTGGTGGATCGCCAGGAGGTTTCAGGCGGGATGCTCCCCAAGCTGGAGGCCGCGTTGCAGGCCCTGGACGCAGGGGTGTCCAGGGTGCACCTGGTGGATGGGCGCATGCCTCGCGCCCTTCTGTTGGAGTTCTTTACGGATGAAGGTGTAGGGACCCTTCTGACCAGGGAAGGAACCGGGCAGGGGGTAAGGCCATGACCAAAGCGGAATGGGCCGGCACGTTGGCCGAACGCGGCGCGGATATCTTGATGAATACGTACGGCCGTTACCCCTTGGAGCTGGCCGGTGGCCGTGGTTGCGTGGTGTGGGACTCGTCCGGGAATCAGTATCTGGATTTCGTGGCCGGCATCGCGGTCAACGCCCTTGGTCACGCGCATCCCGCCGTGATCGGGACAATCAGGGACGCCTGCGAGGGGCTGATCCACGTCAGCAACCTGTACTGGACCGAACCCATGGTGCGTCTTGCCGAACGGTTGACCGCGGTCGCCGGGATGGAACGCGCTTTTTTTTGCAACTCCGGGGCCGAGGCAATAGAGGCAGCAATCAAGATGGCCCGCAAGGCCCGTCCGGGCCGGCCGAGGACCGTATGCTTCGAACACTCGTTCCACGGACGGACCTTCGGGGCGCTGTCCATCACTTCGCGGCCCGCCTACCAGAAGCCGTTCCGGCCACTCATGGCCGACGTTACGGTCCTGCCCTGGGGCGATGAAAATGCCCTGGCGGGGATCGATGGACGAACGGCGGCCGTGTTTGTGGAGGCCGTACAAGGCGAGGGTGGGGTCCGTCCCGCGCCGTCCGGGTGGCTGGCGGGGATCAGGCGACGCTGCGACGAGGCGGGTGCGTTGATGGTCGTTGACGAGGTGCAGACCGGCATTGGCCGCACAGGGACCTTCTTTGCCTTCCAGTCCGAGGGTATCTTTCCCGACGCGGTGGCCAGCGCCAAGGCCCTGGCCGGGGGGCTTCCAATGGGAGCGCTTTTGGCAAGAGGAGCCGCGGCTGAAGCGTTTACTCCCGGCGATCACGCATCCACTTTCGGGGGCGGTCCCATGGTCGCTTCCGTGGCCAACGCCGTTCTGGATGTAGTCCTGGAACCTGGGTTCCTGGAAGGCGTACGGGAAAAAGGAACGCGACTCGGTGATGGTCTGCGCAGGATTGCGGCTGCCCATCCAGCGGTGGTCGAGGCGCGAGGCCGGGGCCTGTTGTGGGGTCTGGTCCTGTCCCGGCCGCGCGCGGCAAAGCTGGTCGAGTCGTTGCAGGGCATGGGGCTCCTTACCGTACCCGCTGGCCCGGATGTGCTTCGGTTCGCGCCGCCACTTGTGGTCACGAACGAAGAAATAGATGCATGCCTGGTCCTTGTGGAAAGGGCGTTGACCGATCAGGAAAAGGAGGGTTGACAGATGGCCGACAGGGCAGAGAAGGCGCGTCGCCAGCGCGAAATCATCGACCTGGTGCAAAGAGAGTCCATCGGGAGCCAGGAAGGACTCGCGACGGCACTTGCAGCCGCCGGGTTCGACGTGACCCAGTCTACCCTGTCCCGGGACCTCAAGGAACTGAAGGTGCTCAGGGTGCCGGTAGCCGGCGGATATCGCTATCTGCCTGCGCAGGACGGCGGATTCGGTCGCGGTGTCGACCCCGGTCACAGGCATCTGGGCACATTTGCGTCGGTGGAGGTGACCGGGGTTGATTGCAACGAAACCGCGGTGGTGGTCCGCACCCTGGTCGGACGGGCGCAGGGCGTGGGCGTGTACATTGACGGCCTGGGCCTGCCGGACCTCCTCGCCACGATAGCCGGTGATGACACGATCCTTGTCCTGCCCGTGAGCACGCGTAAGACGAAGGCGCTTAAGAAGACTTTGGCCGGGCTTTTTGGAATAAAGTGAGGAAAAAGAGGGGGTCAGACCCCATTACCATCCGCACTTTCGGCCTTTGTTCTGTTCCTTCAGCCAGTCGTGCAGGGGCTGGAAATATTCCAGAATCGCGCTCGCGTCCATGCGGCGTTCGCCGGTCAGGGCCTCCAGGGCGTCCGGCCATGGCCTGGACAGGCCCATCTTCATCATCTTCAGGATCCTGGCGCCCGCCTCTTTATTGCCGTAGATGCTGCACTCGTGCAGCGGGCCCTTGAACCCAATCACCTGTCGGCAAAGGGCGCGATGGAATTGAAACTGTAGGATGTCCGCCAGGAAGTAGCGGGTATATGGCACGTTGGCCGGAATATGGTACTTGGCTCCTGGGTCGAAATCGGCCTCCGAACGCTCAATCGGGGCGGCCACACCCTGGTATTTTTCACGCAGTTCCCACCATGACCTGTTGTAGTCATCGGGTTTGATCCGGCCGTCCAGGACCTTCCAGCGCCACTTGTCCACCATCAGCCCGAACGGCAGGAACGCGACCTTGTCCAGGGCGCGCTTCATCAGGGCGTTGAGCTGTCCTGGAGGGGTCTCGTCCAGCAGACCCACCTGCTTGAGGTACGACGGCGTTACGGACAGGGCGATCAGATCGCCCATGGCCTCGTGGAACCCGTCATTGGCGCTGTTGAGGAACAGAGGGGACAAGTCCTTGTAGGCCCTCTGATAGTAGTTATGCCCCAACTCGTGGTGGATGGTGGTGAAGTCCTCGCCGTTGATGTGGATGCACATCTTGATGCGTAGATCGTCCTTTTCGTCGATGTCCCAGGCGCTGGCGTGGCACACCACCTCGCGGTCCCGGGGTTGCGTGAACATCGACCTCTCCCAGAAGGTCGCGGGCAGGGGCGGAAGACCCAGCGAAACAAAGAAATTCTCCGCGTATCGGACCATTCCCTTTTCGTCCACCTTCTTTGCCTTGAGCGCGGCGTCGATATCGATCGCGGTCGCCTTTTCGGGCGCCAGGATATCGAAGATGTTGTTCCATTCCTGGGCCCACATATTGCCAAGGAGGTGGGCCGGTATGGGACCGTCCAAAGGAACCTTGTCCCTGCCGTACACTTCCGCCAGTTTTGCCCGCGCATAACAGTGCAGGTCCATGTACAGAGGCTTGACCTGCTCCCAAAGCCTATCCGTCTCGGCCTCGAAGTCGTCTGGCGCCATGTCGTAACGCGAGTTCCACAGCTCGGCCAGGTTGCCGAAGCCCAGTTCCCTCGCTCCCTCGTTCGCAAGCTCCACAAACCTGACGTACAGCTTTTTCATGGGCACGGACACCATGCGCCAGCCCTTCCAGATGTCCAGCAGTTCATCGTAGTCGCGGCTCTTTGCCATGATTTCGTACATGTCGGGCAGGGTCAGACACTTCCCATTCAGGCGTTTCGGGCAATATTTGCCCTTGCCGTATATGCCGTCCATCGTGGTGCCGATGCGCGCCAGTTCTTCGCGTTTTTTCGCGTCCGCGGGCGCGGGCATGCTGAGGCTGACCGTCAGCAGATGGAACTTGCGCTTCAATTCGTAAGGGAGCTTCAGGCCCACGTACCTGGTGGCCTCAGCCGCCTTTTTCGCAACGAACGCCATCAGGTCTTCGTTGGCCGCGGCAGCGATTGCCTGGGTGTCGAAAGTGATATACGTCATACGCACCCACTCGGCGCGCTCGGCAGTGATCGATCTTTTTAGAAGGCCTTTCTCGGTCGCCTGCATGAATTTCGCGGCCTCATCCAGCGTGGGCGGACCCGTCGGTTTGCGGGCGTCGGCCCTTGACGATCCCACCAGCACCATCGCCATGACCGCGGCAAATGTGATTCTGGACACGCAACTCTCCGGTTGAAGGACGATAAAAGGTTTCACAAATGGCGTGTTGAGGCAAGAAGATCGTTTGATCCAGGTGCGCGCGGTTCAAGGATTTCGGTGATGTCAGGTCCGCCCAGCGATTTTCGACTGGTCTAGTCCGCCACCAGGTGCACGCTGGCCACGGGGTGTTCGAGGTCTTTGAGGTTGGACACCTGGATCTTGTCCAGCGCTACGCTGTAGACCCAGTCGTCCTGGTCGTCCGACATGAATACGCTGCGCTTTACCTGGGAATTGGAGTTGGTCCACCAGTTTCCGCAAGCGTTCTCGCCGGAGTCGGGAGGCGCGTGCGGGATGCCTCCCATCAGTTCGAATCCGTCTGATACGTTGGCCTTGTAGACCTGTAGACCCGTGAACGTCATCTGGGTTCCGTAGCTGCCCCCTCCCGAGCCGCCTTCACAAATCACGATGGGCACCGCCAGCAGTTCCCTGGCCCTGAAATACGTAAATGCAAGGTGGTCCGTGGCCGCGTCGGACGTGGTCCCGCGGGTTCCGATGACCTCTTTGTGGATCAGCTTCGGATTCTCCAGTTCCGTCACGTCGAAGATCTGCAACTGGATCCCCTGGAACCAGGCGAATGAGCCCTGATCGTCCGCGTCGTACCCGATGGCCAGGATGTGATTCGCGTCCAGCACGTGCATGTAGGTCGAGTATCCTGGGATCTTCAACTCGCCCTTGATCTTGGGGTAGTAGGGGTCCGACAGATCGAGCACGAACAGGGGGTCCGTCTTTTTGAAGGTGACTATGAAACCCACGTCCCCGTTGAAACGGGCCGAGCGGATATCCTCGGTCGGGGCGATGTGGTCCACCATTCCGACCACCGCCATTTCGCCCTGCGTCTCCTTCAACACCGCCAGCGTGCTGTACACGTCGGGACTGGGTACGTGGCCGCTGGTAGTGGCCATGCGCAGGAAGCCGTCCTTTTCGTCCATCGAGAACTGGTTCAGAACGCGGCCCTTGACGGCCCCACTGGCCCTGTACTCGGTCTCTATGCTGTCCTTGTTCAGCGCGAACTTGTGAACGGTGCTGGCCTCCTCGATCCCCTGCGATTCATCGAAATACCACGAGTTCATCTGGTTGGCGTAGTGGCGTTCGACGATGTACAGCGAGTCCTGCGAGGCGTACACCGCGCCCGGGCGGCCCACCACGGTGCTTACACCTATTTTCCCCTGTTCGCCCATGTTGAAAGAGACCAGGGACAGGATGCTGCTTCCGTCACCGGCCTGTGACAGATAGAAGCCCTTGCAGTCGCCTAACAGCCCCTCGTCCACCTGGGGTTTGCCGTTGACGTAACGCGTGTCCTTGATTCCAGGCAGGAACTCGGTGATGGTCGCGTCCTCGATCCGCGCGATGTTGGCGGCCCTGAGCTTGTCGAACATGGCCTTGATCTCGGCTTGGGTGTACGGAAATTCATTCGAATCCCAGCACCAGTCCCAGTAGTTCTTCAATTCGTCGGGCCAGAACTCCAGTCCCGGCACCGCCACTTCCGGGAACACCACCACCGTGTGGACAATG
>JAADHL010000084.1 GCA_013151875.1 Deltaproteobacteria bacterium | reverse complement strand
GGCGGAACCCGAGGTAATCGACGCGGCCTATCATCGACTGGCCGCGAAGTATCATCCCGACCACAACCCTGGGCGTGACGCCGAAGAGCGGATGAAAAGCCTGAATGAGGCATATTCATGTCTTTCGGATCCGGGCCGCAGGGCTGAATACGACCAGATGCGCCGAATGGGCCAGGGCCATGCCGGCCCCGACAATGTCCGGACTTCCAGGGGCGCAGGGTGGTTCAGATTACTGGCGCCGCTTTTGTTTCTGGGCGTTACCATCGGTGGATTCCGCGTCAGTCCGAGGATAGGCCTTGTCATGGCGGCGGGCTTCGCGATCTATGCCCTGATGCGCCGGTCGAGGCGCTGACATCCGGGCCGCGTGTCTAAAGTTTTCCAAGGAAAAGGTCGAAAAATGGTGTGAGGCGGGTCCTGAACACCCGCCCCGGGGGCAAGCGAGGAGCACACCATGTTGATGGCCACGATCAGGAGCCGCGCGCGAAGAAAGACGGCGCCCCCCGGCCTTTTGCAAAAGGACGAACTCTCGCGTCTGCTCTTTCGAGAGAGAGAAAGGGCCGACCGTAATCATCATGCCTTTTCACTGGTCGTCTTCGAAGTCGGTGACATGAAGGTGTCGGTGTTCAGGGAATTCGTGAAGGTGCTCATGGAACGACGACGCAGCACCGACGAAATCGGATGGTTCGAATCCAATCAGTTGGGGGTCATCCTGGCGGAGAGCGGAGCAAGCGGCGCCGATGCCTATCTAGGGGACCTGCGTGAAAAGCTGACCGACTCGGGCCTGGAAATGCCGGAAACGCGAGTGTTCATGTACAAGGGAAACCTGGAAGAGACTCCAGGGGACATGCCTTCCTGACCGTTTGCCGAATCACCTGCAAAGCGACATCAACGCGCGGTCTGGCCCCTCGAAAGCATTTCATTGACCTTGCGCAGCTTGGCGACAAGGGCCTTGCCCTGATCGTCATTGGGTGAAATGTCGCTTTCGTCGATGTGTCTTTTGTAGCGGTCACGGGCCTTGAGCGCGCTGACCTGTACCTTGCGGCCGACCGAAGCGAAGAATTCGGGGTCCTTGGGGAAATACTCGCTGCTGCGGCAGTACGGCAGCAGGTTCTGATAGATCCCCGCGCAAAAGAGGTAGCAGTCGGCCGCGCCCAGCAGATCGCCGATATTGTCCAGGGCCTTGCCCAGGTCATCACTGATTACGGTCATCCTGCGCAGCACGCGCAAGCGCGAATCACTGTCGCCGTCCTCAAGAGTCTTGCTGCATGACTGGACGGCCGCGTACAGGCGGGTTACGACGATCTTGTTGGATCCGCCCTTACGCTGACAGTCACGCGCTGCCAGGTAATTGGCTTCCGCCAGCTTTTCGTGGTTGCCAAGCCTTTCATAGATATGGATGGCCTGTTCGAACTTGCCGTTCTTGAGGGCGGTATGGGCCAATAGTCCGGCGTCCTGGTGCTGGCCCTTGTCCGCCAGCTTCGTTGCCACCGACACGAATCTTTTCTGCCTGACCGCGTCCCGGATGAACGCGGTGGTTGTACGGCGAGTCTCCTTGAAATCGGGATCCGGGGCCGAAACCACGGGGGCGCGGGACCTCTCCTCGAACTGAGCGGACCTGGAAGGCTCCTTCTTCGGGGCCACGAAAAACTTGCCCCAGATACCCTGCCCCTTCTTGTTCATGTCGTCTTTCCCCTTGTCTGCAATTGTATCCGCAAACCTTTATCGAATGGAAGTTTTCATCTTTCGCTTGGCGGCGGGATCTGGATGATGGCCGATTGAAGCGCGGCCGGATCTGTACTAAATTGGTCGTGCATTCGAACGGGAGGCGGCGATGATTAAACCAGTACTGCCGATACTGTTTGTGGGTTTCCTGTCATTTGCGGCCTGCGGCTCCGGGGGGGGCGGCGCGGACGCATCCAGCGCGTGCGAACCATCGTGCGCGGACGGGTTCGGGTGTCTGGACGGCTCATGCGTGAACCTGAACGCCTGCACGCCCGCCTGTGCCGGAAAACAGTGCGGCGGCGACGGATGCGGTGGGTCATGCGGCACATGCGCAACGGGCCGGACATGCAACCCAACGGGTCTGTGCGTCAAGACATGCGCACCCGACTGCAAGGGAAAGGAATGCGGCGCTGATGGGTGTGGCGGGTCGTGCGGAGAGTGCGGATCGGACGAGACGTGCAATGCATTCGGCGCGTGCGAGGCCCTGTGCGTGGCGGGCTGCGACAACAAGGAATGCGGTGACGACGGATGCGGCGGGTCGTGCGGAGACTGCGCTTCCGGTTCGAAGTGCCAGGACGGCAAGTGCGTTGCGTGCCAACCCGACTGTGTCGACAAAGACTGCGGGGACGACGGATGTAATGGTTCGTGCGGTGATTGCGGGGCGCAACAGACATGCGAAGGTGGTAAATGCATTACGTGCGAGACGGACTGCGACAACAAGGAATGCGGCGATGACGGATGCGGCGGCCTGTGCGGCAAATGCGCGGGGGACAAGGTCTGTAGCCCGGAGGGGTCATGCGTTGATGTCTGTCATCCGGATTGCGCAGGCAAGGAGTGCGGTGACGATGGTTGCGGAGGCACCTGCGCCGACTGCGTACAGGGTTACTACTGCAACGACAAGTTTGAATGCGTGGATGGCTGCCAGCCCCAGTGCGACAACAAGGAATGCGGCGATGACGCGTGCGGCGGTTCCTGTGGTGATTGCGGGGCAAACGCCAAGTGCGAAGACGGCAAGTGTGTTGCGTGCCAACCCGACTGTGTCGACAAAGACTGCGGTGACGACGGATGCGGCGGGTCGTGCGGCGAATGCGAAACCGGAAAGGCCTGCGGTCCCCTTGGAACCTGCATCGACTGGGAACCGTGCCAGGTGGTTCAGGCGTTGTCCTGCGGGGACAGCGTGTCCGGCGACACCACTTCAAAGGCCGCTTTTTTGAACGACTACTCCTGCTCTGCATATGACGAAAGCGGCCCCGAGATGGTGTATTCCTTCATTGGCGCCCTGGATCAGCAGGTCACCGTGTCGTTCAACGCCTCTCCCGACCAGGACCTTGACATCTATGTGTTGAACGACGCCTGCGAAACCGGCTCGTGCGTTGCCTACGGCGACGAGACCGCTGTCTTCGACGCCGTCGCCGGCACCCAATACAAACTGGTGGTGGATGGTTATGATTTGGCCGAAAGCGCCTTCATCCTCGACATAAAGTGCTGCGTCGTCGACTGCACCGGCAAAACATGTGACCAGGACAATGGCTGCGGCCAGGAGTGCGGTTGCGCGGACTCGGACCAGATGTGCATCGAAGGGGCCTGCGTCAATGAATCGTGCGCCGGTTCATGCCAGTCCCAGAGCCCGTTCGGGTGTTATTGCGATGGGGCGTGTTTCGACTACGGCGACTGCTGCGCCGATGTGTGCGATGCGTGCGCGGCCGACTTCCCCGACGAATGCTGTACTCCCGACTGCCAGGGAAAGGTCTGCGGTGATGACGGGTGCGGGGGGTCATGCGGTTCGTGCAACGCGGGCACGAAGTGCGACGGCGGGACGACGTGCGCCCCCTGTACGCCGGTTTGCGATGGCAAGCAGTGCGGCGACGACCAGTGCAACGGTAGCTGCGGCGATTGCCAGACCGGCTTCATCTGCAACGCGTTGGGTCAATGCGAGGAATCCAAATGTCCCGCCGGGGAGATCGAGGACTGCCTGGGCGAGTGCGAGGGCTCCTACTATCAGGACTGGATCGGCGACGGCTGGTGCGACGATATGTGGAACTGCGCAGCGTTCAACTTTGACGGTGGGGATTGCGCTTGATTTCGTGGGACACGTTCCGACGAACCAAAGGCCGCGGGCCACACGTGTTCGTCGGGCAGGCGCAGGCAATCGATTGATCCGCGCACGGCGGATCGGTCAATGGCTTCATGAAGAGCCGGAATGACAGGCCTTGGCAACCTCGGGACGAAAATATTCCTCCAGGAACCTGTCGTCGAACACCTCTTTTGCAACCGCGGGCTCGACCTCAAGTGCGCGCTGCAGCCAGAACTGGCACACCTTCTCTTCCGAATGACTGGTGGTGTATTCCTTGACCATGAGAATGGCCAGTTGCCTTTGCCATCCTTCCCACAGCGTTGAGATTGCCTGATCGTAGAAGGCCGAACGGGCCCTGGGTTGAAGCGGCCCGGCGGCCTGGACAATCGGCTGGATGCTGTCGATCTCAGCGGCCTTCTTGGCCGCCGCGTAGGGCGACGGGCCTCGTTTGGCGAGCAGCCACAGAACGACAAGCCCGGCGACGCCCACGATGATGTAGATTTCCATTCGGACCTCCCTTGGACGAATTGTAGGCAAGCACGGCCGGATTGCAAATTGTGATGCGGCCACTATCTATTTTTGCCTTGTCTGCCGATGTGAAAGAGTAGTGCTGCCTGAACCGCATCTGGGGGAGATAGGTGCATTGATACGGACAAGAGAACAAACTGGGCAGATTCAGATAACCGGGTCCAGCTTTAAACCCGCGTTGACCAGGTCCAGGAAAAAGACACGACCGCAGGGTTGCGAACTAGGCCCAGCAACTACGACGCTCCTGGAATCGATGCCGTTCGGGGTGCATGTCTACCGCATGCGTCGCGACGGTCATCTGGAGATCGTGTGGGCCAATTCGCGGGCGGATCGGATTCTGGGCACCGATAACGCAAAATACATTGGCCTGACGCTGGACGAGACGTTCCCACAGTTGTCGGACACCGAGGTGCCGGGGAAATATCTTAGGACGGCGGCCTCCGGAGACCCCTGGCACGCGGACCAGGTTTTCATGAGCGGCAGCCGCATCGACGGGGCTTTCGAGGTATTCGCGTTTCAGGTGGAAAAGGGCGTAGTCGCGGTTGCCTTCCGTGACATCACCCATCGCAAGGAATCCCAGTTCAAGGACGCTGAACTGCGCAGGAAACTGGAACAACAGGTGGCTGTGCGCACCAGGGAACTCCAAAAGGCCAACAAGCAGCTCAAGGAAGTCCTGGCCGAAAGGGGTAACGCCGAAATGGCGGTTCGTCACCGCCTGGCCATGGAACGCCTGGTCACTCAGCTCGCCATCAGGTTCATCAACGTATCCTCAGACGACATGGACTACAGCATATCGTCCGCCCTCGCCGAAATTGGTGAATTCGCCAGGGCGGACAGGGTGTACATCGCCCGGATCATCGAGGGGACCGACAGGGCCTTCATCCTGCATCAGTGGACCGTGCCCGGGGACACCCCCTTTCAGGGCGATATGATGAACATCGATTTCGGGGTCCTGCCTACCTGGCGGAACATGGTCAAGCATGGCGACGTCATTCACATCCCCGACGTATCAAAAATGAAAGCCAGGCAGTCCTTGGAACAGAGGATATTGACTTCCAGGGCCACCCAATCCATGCTGGCGGTGCCCCTTCAGTTCGGCGGCGCGACCCTGGGATTCCTTGGCCTCGAATCGACCCGCAGGAGGGTGGATTGGACCCGCGAAGATTCCACGATCATGACCGCCATCGGCACCGTCCTCGTAAACGCCATGGAACGGGCGAAGGCAGAAGTGCTGCTGCATGAAAAGGCCATCCAGGACCCGCTGACCGGGTTGTTCAATCATAGGTACATATTGGAGCAACTGGCGCAGGCGCTGCAAAGCGCACACGAAAAGGGCAGAATACTGACCGTGGCGCTGTGTGATTTCGATGATTTCAAGGGCATAAACGACAGGCATGGCCATAGGACCGGTGACGAGGTGTTGATAGAGTTCAGCAAGATACTGAACCGGGAATTGCGCGCGACGGACATGGCGGGCCGTTGCGGAGGCGACGAATTCCTGCTGCTGTTCCCGGACACGGCAGACGTTCAGGCCCGGGGAATAATGGAGCGTATCCACGGGGCCCTGAAGGAAAAGGAATTCGAGGATGCCGCAAAGCAGCGATTTACGACTTCATTTTCTTTCGGCCTTGCTTGCAGCAGACCGGATACGCGCGTCCCGGAGGAACTTTTCAGCGCGGCTGACGAGGCCCTTTACGGCGCCAAGAACACCTTGAAGCAATCGACCGATTCGTAGTTCTGATTTCAGCGCTCGAAGCCTTCACGTACAGCGAAAACCGTGGACGGTGAAAGCCTGTAGGGCCGCATGCGGAAGAGGCTAATCGGCTACAGGCATTACGGAATCAAGTCGGGGCGATTGGATTTGAACCAACGACTCCTTGACCCCCAGTCAAGTGCGCTAACCAGACTGCGCTACGCCCCGGCGCTCAAAGCGGGGGTTTGATAGCAGAAATCGATGGCAATGGCAAGCGATTCCACGGCAAATCAACCACCTGAAACAAGGCCTGCTTGTGCTACCATCGGCTTGTTCTGGTGAAGGGAGAGCAGCATGCGTTCAGGTTCCTTGCTTTCAGCAATTATCGTGACCGCGATATCGGCTGGGGTCATGGGGCAAACCCGGGGTGATTCAGCCAATTGTTCAACGCCGCGCAAGGCGATCGAGACACTGCTGTACTGGCAGCAGGCCGGACACGTCAATCTGAAAAAGGCATCCGCATGCCTGGACGTGTCCCGACTGGACGACCCGGTTCATCAGGCCCCGGACCTGGCGGCCAAGCTCAAAAAGACCCTGGACGGGCGCGGACTCTACGTTGAATTGAATGACCTGCCCGACCAGGAAAACTACAAGAATCCAGCCGACAAATCGGAGTTCGAACTCTTTCCCGTCGCGCTGGGCGGGATCAAGCTTCAAAGGCAGGGCAGCCGCTGGGTGTTGGCCGCTTCGTCGCTGGAAAGGGTGCCGGAGCTGTATTCCGACACGTTCAAGCTGGGCATCGAGGACCTGGGAGACATGATGCCGGAATGGCTCCGCGGCGACTTCCTGGGAATCGAGTTCTGGCAGGTCGTGGGTGTCCTGCTGCTGGTGTTCCTGGCGCTGCTGCTTCAGAAGGTCGTGGTCTACGCGGTCGGCAACTATGTGACCCGAATCGCCGGCAGGCTGAACGTGGACTGGATCGAGAAAATCGTGGAAAAGGCGGACAAGCCGGTTGGAGGCATGGCCATGGCGGCCGTGTTCTTTGTAGGTTTTCCGATCCTGCAGTTCCCGGTACGCGTCAGCCAGGTGGCCCTGTTCGCGACCCGGGTGCTGGCCGCGTTCAGCGTGGTATGGCTGGGCTACCGCCTGGTGGACGTCCTGGCCGACGTCCTGGCCGCAAAGGCTGCAAAGACCGACACCAAGCTTGACGACCAACTGGTTCCCATGGTGCGCAAGAGCCTCAAGGTCATCCTGGTGGTCATCGGCGGGCTGTTCATCCTCCAGAACCTAAACGTGGACATCGGTTCCCTGCTCGCCGGCCTCGGCATTGGAGGTCTGGCCTTCGCCCTGGCAGCCAAGGACACGGTCGCGAACCTTTTCGGCTCGATGATGATCTTCCTGGACAAGCCGTTCCAGATTGGCGACTGGGTAAAGATAGGGTCCACGGCTGAGGGCACTGTAGAGGAAGTCGGCTTCAGAAGCACCCGCATCCGTACCTTCTATAACTCCGTGATCACGGTGCCGAACGCCCGTCTCGTCGATACCGCAGTTGACAACATGGGGTTGCGCAGATACCGGCGCTACAGCACGACCCTTGGTCTGACCTATGACACGCCGCCCGAAAAGGTCCAGGCTTTCTGCGAAGGGGTTCGAGCCATCATCCGCGCCCTCCCGGGCATGCGCAAGGACTACTATCTGGTCGAATTCAAGGAGTACGGCGACAGCGCCCTCGTAATAATGCTCTACTGTTTCATGGACGTCCCCGACTGGGGCGCCGAGGTCCGGGTGCGCACGAATCTTAATCTGGAAATAATGCGTCTGGCCAGGGAGCTGGGCGTTCAGTTCGCGTTCCCGACCCAGACCATTCACGTCGAGTCCATGCCCGCTCAACAGAAGGGCGGTGACCATACGATTGAAGACCGGCCCGATACCCGGAGATTGTCTGAAATAGTGTCCGCTTTCGGACCCGG
>JAADHL010000062.1:3908-11559 GCA_013151875.1 Deltaproteobacteria bacterium | reverse complement strand
TAGCCGTAGGCGCCCAGCGATGTGGCCTGGACAGGGGGGATCTTGAAGTCCAGCCGGTACCAGCCCCCGTCATTCGCGATGCCGATGAGCGCGTCTGAATCCGGCAGGACCGTGCCCGCCGGAACCAGGGTCAGACCGTTGAAGCTCTTGGGCAGTTCGCCAAGATTCTTGCAAACGACCGTCAGGGGATGACAGGTGTACAGGCGGTCGAAGGTGACCCCGTACAGCACACCATATCGGTCCAGGGCCACGTCCGTCATTTGATGACCGCCGCCGTCCGCCGGCCAACTGAAACTGCCCGTCTTGGTCAGTTGCAGGGTCTTGACGTCCATCGAATAAAGGACCTTGCTGGTGTGGGCGTAAACCGTGTTGGGAAGGGCCTTGCCGGGGAGGTCCGGATTCTCGGGCCAGAGGTCGGCGGCGTTGGGAATGGCGTCGCCGTCCTTGTCGTCATCGCATGCGTCACCCAGGTCGTCCCCATCGAGGTCCGCCTGGTCCGGGTTCTTGTCGAAAGGACAATTATCGAAGAAATCGGCCACGCCGTCCCCGTCCGAATCCAGGGGTGGCGTCGTGATGTCCTCATGGCCCTTATCGGACGGCGAATCGTATGAATCAAGTGTCGAGTCGGCGGCGTCCATGGAGTCCTGTGGCAAAACGTCCTTGTCGGCCGAATCAGCGAGGACGTCCGGCATCGGCGTGAAATCGTACGACAGATCGATGGCATCGAAGGGAAAGTCTGCCCCGAGATCGTTGGTCGCGGAACCGGCGTCATCGGTCGGCTGGATCGTGTGGTCGTACTGCTGCACGTCGGCGCCTTCTTCGACACCGCAGGCAAGGGCCAGCGTCACAAGCGGAATCAGCGCGTTTCGTTTCATTTTTCGAACACCTTGTTACAGCATTCCCTGTTTCAACCCTGGGTTCCATCCGGAACGCAGTCCAGCCCATCCGGGGACGAATGCCAGTTCGGGTGGCACACGCATCCGAACCCTGCGCCGAAATCGACGCAGATGCCGCTGCCAGAGCAGGTGACCGCGTCTTCCGCGCACCGATCCGGCGTGTTCGACGGTTCCTTCGGACCCGAAAATCCCGTTTCAAGGGCCAGCTTGTCGAGGTCGAACAGCATGGCGCCCGATGCCTCCAGTTCCCCATACAGGACCGCGGCCCCGGCCTCGACCATGGGGGATCTGCTGCCCATCAGGGCAACGGCGGCGGCGGCCCGGCCCCTGCTCTGCGCGTAGTCGAAGGGGACGCCAAGGATGACGTGCACCAGAGGCTTGTCGATTCCGGACAGGACCCACTCCAGCAACTGCTGCTGATCGACCGAGAACCTCCCCTGGAGGGTGCCCATGACGATGACGTCTGCGTTCGGCGCCTGTTCCTTGACCAGGGCGAACTGCTGGTTCGGGTCCATCGGCATGAAATAGACGATCTGTTTTACGCCGGGGTCGTGCTTCGCGAGCGCGTCGCCGAAGGTCTGGTCCAGCACATTGAGCCAGTGGGATCCCGGGTCCTGAAACAATGTGTCGGGACCAACATAAAGGATCTTCTTTCCCGTCAGCGGCAGGATTCCATCGTCGTGCAGCAGTACAACGGCGCGATCCGCGTGTGCGCGCGCCAACGTGCGGTCCGCCTTCTGCGAAAGGCGGTTTGTCAGGGTCGCGAGGTCCGCGTCGGTAGGGTAATCGGGCGATTCGAACAGACAGTACCTCTGCTTCATGCGCAGGATGCGTTTCGTGGACTCCTCGAACTCGGTTTCTGGATACGTGCCGTCCTGGATGGCCTCGTCCACGTCCGCCCGTATCTCCTCCAGGTCCGTCGGCGAGGCCGTCACGTACAGCAGGATGTCCGCGCCCGCCTTCAGTGCCTCGAGGCCGCGTGACTGACCCTCCGAAAGCCCGGTATCCACCCCTTTCATGCCGAGGGCGTCAGTGACCACCAGACCCCTGAAACCCATGTCTTTCCTCAGCAGGTCCGTGGTGATCTTCCTGGAGGTGATGGCAGATCGGTCGGGATCGAAGGCCGGATAGGCGGCGGGAATGGTCATGATGCCGTCCGTTCCGCCCTTCACCACGGCCCTGAACGGCTTCAGGATCGTGGCCTCAAGGTAATCTCTGTCTCCTTCCACGAATACGTTGCTGGTATGGGTATTACCGTCCGTCAGGCCGTCTCCCGGGAAGTGCTTGGCCACGGCCACGACCAGGTTCGACTGTAGCCCGTTGACGGCGGCGACACCAAGGGCGGCGCCCAGGTCAGGGTCCGGTCCGAAGGCGCGGGTGTTCAGGTTTCCGTTGCGGGTGCTCAGCAGGGTGTCCACCACGGGACCGAGGTCCATGTTCATGCCCAGGGCGCGGACCTCGCGGGCCATGATGTCGAACTCCTCGAACGCGATCGCCGGGTCCCGGGTGGCGCCGATGGGCATGGAGCCGATGGTGTCGGTCCCGCCGGTCAGCGAGTTGACCGCGGCGTTGGGCCCGCCTTCCTGGTCCAGGGACACGAATAGGGGAACACCGGTTCGTTCGTACCCGATCTTCTTGACTTCATGTACGAAGGCAGCGGTCGCCAGCGGATCGCCCAGAACGATACCGGTGGCGGGTTGCACGAAGACTCCGCCGAGCGCGGCCGACTCCAGTTTCTGCAGGGTGAGGGCGGAAGGGTTGCCTTCCCCGTCGGAGTCCACCCCGACCATAAGATGCTGACCCACGCGTTCGGCGCGTGTCATGGATTCGTAGATGGCGTTGACTCGCGTTTCGTCCACGGCGCAGTACGGGACCGGGACGGGTTCCCACGAGGGCTTGTCCGTTCCGCAAGCGAACATGATCACGGCAAGCGCTGGTGTCAGCATTCTGACCGACACGTCGATTCACCCAAACCATTGGACATGACAAGATACCATATCGGAAACTAACGAGGCCGGTGATTCCCACCCCCCGCGCGGGCCTCCATGCACAGGGTCAGGACGGATTCCAGCACGTTGGTCGCGTCCGCGTCACCGGGCGGCTCCGTGGACGAGCCGATTTGACCATAGAAGGGGTCGTCCGGGTCATCGACCCGATCAAACAGGATGTGACGTTCAATCAGGGAGCGGGCGAAGTCCGGGTTCCCCAATTCCAGGGCCAGGCGGGCCGCGAGGGAATAGATCCTGACGTCTCCGTTGTAGCGGTTGTCAATTCCATGGTAGAGGCAGTCCGGAAGCAGGTCGTTGAGGCAATCCGGAACATCCTCGGCCGAAATCGTCAGGTACTCGGGAATCCTGCCCTCGGCCTCGTGGAAAATGCTCAGGAATCGAAGCGTCCTCTGCGCCGCCCGACGTGCGCGAGCCCTGCGGGTGTCGTCCAGGACGGCCGCGTCCAGCCTGGATGCACGCGCCAGGTGAAGCGCCGTCCTTATGACCTGGACCATGTTCAGGTGTTTTCCGTGTATCGAATCCTGTCTCTCATAGTCGCCCGTGCGCGTCCAGGTGAAACCGTCCATTCCGTTCCAGAACAGCCCGATAGGCGGCCCGGCATTCGCCGCTTCGCCGTCCAGCAGGAAATCGACGGCGGATTCCAGCTCGTCCCGCCATCTAGGGTCCATCGACGCCCCAAACCCCATCGCCTGGAGATCCTGGTTTTCCAGTGGGATGATGTCCCTGTCGGTTTCACCGTGCCCAGTGGCCCTGGCAATCGGGTCGGTCATCCGGTCATCGACTCCCTCCCACTCCCACGCGGCGCCGATAAGCCCGCCGGGATAACCCGGAAAGGCCAGCGAGCCCATCTCGTTGCGCTTGATCGTGTCCGTCAGGTAGATGCCCTTCAAAAAGGTTGCGGCCAAAGTGCCTGCACCCGGCCTGTCAAAGTGCGTCCGACCCGCGATCAGCCCACGGACCACCCTGAAATCGTCGGCTGGTCTGTCGGACTGACGCCATGTCCCTCCCAGCACATCCTGTTCAATGACGGGCCGACCCGTGGCGGCATAAAAAGCATCTCCTGGGATGTGATAGGCGCGCGACGACATGACTTCGTCTACATACCTGAACGCGTCCTCCCACTCCCTGGGGGCATCCATGCACGCCGTGGTCCTGAGCAGCAGGCCCATGACCCTGCTGGTGACTATCTGGTCGCCCAGAAATCTGGAACGGACCCCGAATCGGAGGGGAGCGGGCAGGCTTGGATTGCGGAACCGATTGAGGACGAAATTGAGGCCCTGTACGGCCGTTGTTTTTCTGATGAAGTCGGCGAAGAGGGGCGGCCCCCAGTTTTCGGGCTTCTTGCGTGTTTCAACTGGCTCCAGCAGGACCTCGAAGACCCCGAAAACACCGAGCCGGGCCTTGATTGACCAGATCCGCTCTGCGACTCTGCTGAACCTGGCGGGGTGATTGCTCCTGTCCCAGATAGGTCCGGTCACATCTGAAACCCTGAAACCTTCTGGGATACGGTACAGAATCTCGATGTCGATGGGCTCTTTGCGCAGGGGTTGTGCAAGGCCGTTGAAATTCACCGCATAGATGACACGTTTTCGATCCGACAACACCGAATCTTCAACCAAGACCCATGAAGGACCTTTGAGCAGACGGTCGCGGCTGCTGTGGATGCTGAACCATCTCTCGATTTCCGTAAGCGCGGTGTTTGCCTCTTCCGCGCCGGAGAAGCTTTCGATGGTGTCGGCCCCGAGGTCCTCCTCACGATACACGGCCAGACCTCGCCCGTACGGCATGATGTGATCGAGGGGTGCTTCATCGTTCGAAACACCGAACACCGAGCGCAGGGGATTGCGCTCGCGCTTGCGCCCGAATCTGTCCATGCTCCCTGGGAAATCGCCCGTCGCGAACAAAAAACCGCCGTTGGACACGAAACGGCTCAGTTCATCTATCTCGCGGTCCGATAGGGCCTGGACTCCTGGCAGCCAGACGGCATCGAGTTCGCCCGTTTCCGGCGGCAGGGCGAAGCCTGAAAGAAGGGGCCTGTATGGGATGCCCAACCTGATCAATGCGTGGGCTGCTCCCCTGTATTCACCGAGGTGCGGCATCAAGGCGCAGCTGTCCGCCGGGTCGTCCGACCACCAGCCAGCGTCGTCCACCGGCGGCGACGCGCTTACATAGGATCCGGCACGGCCACCCGCATTCGCGTAATCAACGTAGTCACGCGTCGCCGAGCTGTACCACAGGCCGACGTCGGCCGTCCTGAGCCCACCGGGAAACAGGTCTGGACGGGCGGCGCCCACCAGAAACCATGCCTTTCGAAGGCCGGGCGCCGCGCGCGACGGAAGCGGTCCCGAACGAGCCTCGATTGGGCTCAGACCTTCCGCCAGCAGCGCACCCATGGACAGACCCGCGTCCAGAATCCCGACACCGTTCGAAACGGCCCATGAAGGATTCAGGCCGTCAGCGGACCTGCCCCACTTGAGCATGGCCAGGCGACTGGTGAAATCCTCGGGCGTCGCCCACTTCATGCCGGAGACAGAGGAAACACCATCGATGTCCCAGGCATGCGAGAGGTTGCCGGACGGGCGAATGAAGGTGGCGTCAAGGCCGTTTTCCGTGGCCTCCATGTGATCCACGTTGGCGTCCTGGATGAAAATCCATGTTTCGGGATGGCTGGCGCGCACGGCCGTTTCCAGGTCCCGGGCGAAGTCGGCCAGGGTCCTATGACGCCAGCGCACCCATGCCTTGAATGCCGGGTCGTGGAAGTCGGCCTCCGCGGGTACACTCAGGCCTTCGGCGCCCCCCAGACCCATCCTGACCGACCAGTCATGAAACGCCCTGGCGCAATGAGAACAGGTGCATGGCCAGGCGGCGCCCGCTCCCCGGAACATGAGGTCAGTGACATACAGGGCATCCACGCCGACCCCCGCGATCCTGGCGGCGCGGTCGAATAAGACTTCCCTGTAGGGCCCATTGGGGCACATCCAGGCGGAAACCACGACGTCGTGGTCGTCCCTGACGACATTGAGGCGACCGTTGATGCCCTTCTGGACCAGATCCGGGTCATAGGGCGCCGGGCTTTCGATCCGTAGCGAGGGAAAGCGCATGGCCACGCGAAGGCCCATGCCGTGTCCCAGGCAGGTCACCTTGGCAATGAAGTCCAGGGTCCGCAGGAAGGCCGCCTGGTCCAGGCCGCGTTCGAACGGGCCGGTCAGCAGGGCGGTGGAAGCGTGGTCTGATTTCAGGGACGCCAGGGCGGCCTCGACTTCTTCCCAGGCCATCGACGGAACCAGCCGCACCGGCGCCACCCTGGCACGGGCCGCCCAACCAGGATCGTCGGGCATCGGCGTTGGACAGCCTGTGGGCTCGACCTTTTCCATCACGTCTTTTGGACCGGATGCAGGGCCGCAAGCGCACACGGCAAGCGCCAGCAGGGTCGTGGCGGCGATCCGTGCATTCGCCTGAAAATCAGATTTTGCGTGGAACGATTTCACCGTGGGTTTTACGCTGGGAAAAGAAAGACCAGAACGCAAAGACCGTAACAACGGGATCTGACCACTTATCGGCTTGCGCGTCAATATTCACGGAATTCATTACGAAATGGTCCGCGCATCGGCCGACCGCATGTTCGTCGCCGACGCTTGCCAATGATTTTTTCCATTATTTTTTCATGGAATCATAAACGTGGTTGGTGCTAGGCTTGCCGCGGATTTGAACCGAACCAAGGAGACCGGAAATGACCATTGAAGAACGTTTTCCGCGGGCGCCGCGAGGGCCATGGGCCTCGATCGCGGACGACAAGTGGAACGACTGGCGATGGCAGCACCAGCATCGTATCGAAACGATAGACGCCTTGCGAAAGGTGGCGACGATCACCGATGAAGAGGCCAACTCGATCATCAAGGGCAGTGAAAAATTCCACCTGGGGATAACGCCTTATTACGCGTGTCTGATGGACCCGGACGATCCCCGGTGTCCGGTGCGCATGCAGGCCGTGCCCCAACCCGGTGAACTCCTTACGGACGATTTCGACCTGGAGGACCCGCTGGGTGAAGAGAAGGACATGCCGGTTCCCGGGATCACTCACAGGTATCCCGACCGCGTCCTGTTCTATGCCACGCCGGATTGCGCGATGTTCTGCCGTCACTGCACCCGCAAGAGGAAGGTGTCCAATCCTTCCAGCGCGGCCAACGACGCGCAGATCAAGGGCGGCATCGAGTACATACGATCCAACCCCGCCATACGCGACGTCCTGGTGTCAGGGGGCGATCCGCTGACATTCAGCGACGGAAAGCTGCGCGGGTTGCTGGCCGCGTTGCGCGCAATCGAGCACGTCGAGATCCTCCGCCTGGGCACCAGGGTGCCCGTGACCCTGCCGCAACGGATAACGCCCGAACTCGTAGCCATGCTGAAGGAGTTCCAGCCCCTGTACGTGAACACCCATTTCAACCACCCCAGGGAGTGCACCCGCGAATCCTTCAATGCGTGCGCCCTGCTGGCCGACGCTGGTTTCCCGATCGGAAATCAGATGGTGCTTTTGAAGGGGATAAACGACGACCCTCCGACCGTGAAAAGATTGAATCAACTGCTCCTGATGATGCGGGTAAAGCCCTATTACATCTTCATGTGCGACCACGCCGAGGGCATAAGCCACTACCGCGCCAGCCTGTCGAAGGGTATGGAAATCATGCAGGCCCTGAGGGGATGGACCAGCGGCCTGGCCGTCCCTCATCTGGTCATCGACGCCCCGGG
>JAADHL010000062.1:0-3883 GCA_013151875.1 Deltaproteobacteria bacterium | reverse complement strand
CTCCCGGAATACATGGTCGAGCACGAGGGAAACAGGATCCTGCTGCGCAACTACCTCGGCAGGGAGTACTCGTATTACGAGCCCCTTGACGACGACTGATGTACAAGGGGAATACGGGGGCTGGTCGTTTCTTGCAAACGCCACGGCCATACGCTAGGCTGCGCCCGTATTCTGGAACCTGGAGGCCGATATGTTCCAAAAAAGGTTCGCCGTAATCCTTACGGCAGTCATGGCCGCAGCGGCCATGTCCGTGACTGCCGGCTGCAGAAAGCCGGCCAAGCTCATCCTCACCAAGGACCAGCGCGTGCGGATTCAGGAAAACATCCTGAAAAAGGCGCCGAAGCCAAAGAACGCCCTGAACGCCGACTTCGACGACAAGATCAGGTTGATCGGAGTGGACCTTTCCAAGGATCGGATAAGGGCCGGTGAAACGCTCACAATCACCTATTACTGGGAGTGCCTCAAGCCGGTGCCCGGGGAATGGAAGGTGTTCGTGCACCTCGAACTGCCCGAGGGCAAACGAATGATCCTGGACCATAACCCCATGGGCGAACTGTATCCCATCAGGATATGGAAGAAGGGCGAGATCATCCGGGATATCCAGCGGGTCGCGGTGGATGCCACGTCAAAGAGCGGCTTGGCTACCTTGTGGGTCGGGCTGTTCAATGAGGCCGTGTATCGCGAGCAGGGCGGCGGTGATCGGATGAAGCTGAAAAACGCCGACAAGGTGCCGAACGACGGTTCCAACCGCGTCCGGGCCGCCAGGTTCCAGGTGATCGGAAAGGGCGCCAAGACCTCCGGCTCGGGTCCGGTGTTGAAGGCGTTGAAGGCAAAGGGCGCCTTCAACCTGGACGGCAGGCTGAACGAGCCTGATTGGAATGCCGCCATGCCGAGCCCGCCGTTCCAGTCCGCCAGCGGCGGCAAGGCTAACCCGGGCGAGACGACGGCTGTCATGGCCTCCTATGATGACGACAACCTCTACATCGCGTTTCACGTGGACGACAAGTCCATAGAGAACCCACGGAAAAAGAGGGATGACGAACTGTGGAAGGGTGACGCGGTCGAGGTATATCTGGACGCGGGGGCCGACGGCAAGGACTACCTCGAGATTCAGGTGTCGCCCGCGAACGTGGTGTTCGACGCGCTGTTCAAGAGCCACCGGAATCCGGACTGGAAAGAGGCGGCCGCCTACACCGTGGATGGTATGAAGACGGCCGTAACCGTGAACGGCACCTTGAACAAGGCCGGCGACGAGGACAGTTCTTACGTGGTCGAGATGGCGATTCCTTTCAAGTCCATTCCGGGCCTGAAGGGCGGTTTTCCGAAGGCGGGCTCGACGATTCGCGCCAATTTTTTCCGTATCGAGGCGCGTGACGGCAAGGTCGCGTCGGCCCAGGCCTTTTCGCCCGCCGGCGGGGATTTCCACGACCTGAACAAGGCTGGGGTCCTGAAATTCATGGGGACCGCGGCTTCGCTTGTCAGGCGAGCGGCGCCGGTCAAGACCGCGACGCCCGCGACCGAGAAAAAGGGTCGCGTTCATGTGGACCCACGTATCCTGCCCAGGCCGGTCAGGCCCGCGCTGAATTCAAAGATTGGAGCGAGGTCGGCCAAGGGCGTCCCGGGGAAGACCAGGTGAAAGAGGCCAGCCGGACATCCAAAAACAGAACCGCGACCGGCGCCGGAGAGGCGTTCGAGGCCCTCCTTGACATAATTCGCCGGTTGAGGGCGCCGGACGGGTGCCCCTGGGACCGCGTGCAGACCCTCCAGTCGCTGAAAACGTACTGCATCGAAGAGGCCTACGAGGTGGTGCAGGCCATTGAGGACGGGGACCGGGAGGAACTGCGGGAGGAACTGGGCGACCTGTTGATGCAGGTCGTGTTCCAGGCCGATCTGGCGGCGGACGAAGGCGCGTTCGACATTGCCGGCGTGTGCAACGGGGCGGTGAAGAAGCTGATCGACAGGCACCCCCACGTATTCGGGGACAAAAAAGCAAAGGACGCAGCGGAGGTGCTGGACCGGTGGGAGAAATACAAGCGAAGGGAAGGCAGGGGCGTGCTGTCAGGCGTGCCGAGGCACCTACCGGCCCTGATGATGGCCCTGCGGATGTCGGAAAAGGTCAGCCATGTCGGGTTCGACTGGCCTGATGAAACTGGGGCAATTGAAAAACTGGACGAGGAAATCCTGGAACTGAAGGAAGCTTTGGCCGGCAAAGACGACAAGGCCGTCGAGGAAGAGCTGGGGGATGTCCTTTTCACGGTGGCCAACGTGGCCAGGATGAGGGGGGTGAACCCCGAGGAGGCCCTGCGCCGGATGATGGAGCGCTTTAAACGACGCTTTGAGTACGTCGAGGCCGAACTCGCCAAAAAGGGCGAGGGCGTGAAGGGGACCCCGTTGCCCACCCTCGAAACCCTGTGGGAAGATGCCAAGCGGTTCGCCCAGGAGTGACCGCGATCTGTGCAGTCGGTACAATCCGCCCTACAATAACCGCGTGAGCGAATCATCCCGGCATGCCAGGCGATCCATACTGCGTTCCACCCTTGTCATGAGCATCCTGACCATCCTGTCCCGCATCCTGGGGCTGGTGCGCGAGCAGGTGCGCGGCTATTACATCGGCACAGGCATGGAGTCCGACGCGTTCGGGATCGCGTCCACCATTCCGAACATGCTCAGACGCCTGTTCGCGGAGGGCGCCATGACCGCCGCGTTCGTTCCGGTGTTCACCGGGCTCAAAACGGACGCTGATCGCGAGCGCCTCTCGCGTTTTTATTCGGGGTTCATGACCCTGTTCCTGATCCTGATGGCGTTCGTCACCCTGATGGGCGTCCTGGCGGCGGCGCCCTTGGTCACGCATGTGTTCGCCGGCCGTTTCGAGGACGTCCCGGGGAAGGTCGATCTCACCATATCCCTGACCCAGGTGATGTTTCCCTATCTCTTTTTCGTGGCCATCGCAGCCATCGTCCAGGCCACGTTGAACAGTTTCGGGGTGTTCGGGCCTTCGGCCTTTGCCCCAGTGTTGCTGAACGGGGCGAACATCGCGGTGGTGGTCCTCTTTTCCGACAGGTTTCCCAACGCTGCATGGGCCCTCGCTGCCGGCTTCCTGCTGGGCGGTTTTCTGCAACTGGGGTTTCAGATCCCGTTTCTGCGGGGCAAGGGCATCCGTTTCAGGCCTACCATGGCCGGGCTAAAGGACCCCGCCGTGTGGCAGGTGGCCGTCATATTCCTGCCGGGCATTTTTTCCGCGGGAATCTACCAGATCAACGTCACCATATCGCAGGTGATCGCCACGTCGCTGGCCCCGGGTTCGGTGGCGTCGCTGCAGTATTCGGTGAGGTTGCAGGAACTGGTGCTTGGCGTGTTCGCCGTTTCAGTCGCCACGGTCATTTTGCCGACCATGTCCGAGCAGGCTCATCGCGGTGACATCTTCGCGCTGAAAAAGACGCTCAACTACAGCATCGGCCTGCTGGGGTTCGTGACTATTCCGGCATCCGTGGGTCTGGTCATTCTGGGCGAACCCATCGTGCGGATGCTGTTCCAGTATGGGCGTTTCGACGCTCATTCGACGGCCATGACCTCATGGGCCCTGTACTTCCACGGCTCGGGAATCTTTTTCATCGCGCTGTACAGGACCGTGGTCCAGGTCTTTTATGCGCAGAAGGACCTGAAGACACCCACGATACTGGCCGCGTTCGTGATGGTCCTGCACATTGGTCTGTGCTACTGGCTGGCCGTTCCCCTGGAAAACGGCGGAGTGGCCGCTGCGGGTTCCCTGGCCGCTGCGGTCAATTCCGGCCTTTTGCTGTGGGTCCTGCGCCAAAGGATTGGGAAACTGGCCGGTAGGGACGCCATGAAGTCACTGGGCAAGACGTGCGTTGCCACCGTTGCG
>JAADHL010000273.1 GCA_013151875.1 Deltaproteobacteria bacterium | reverse complement strand
CGCCCCTTGGGCGGATCATGGTGATGGACCCGCTGAAGGTTAGACTGCGTCTGGTGGAACAGGATATTTCCAAGGTGAGGATCGGCATGGAAGTGCGTATCCGGCTGGACGCGTTCCCAGGGCGTGTTTTCAAGGGAAGGGTGTCCCGTATTGCGCCCTACCTCGATCCGGCTACCAGGACGGATACCGTGGAGGTGACGCTCCCCAATCCGCGTGACCCGGACACCGGCCGCTGGGTGGCCAAGCCGGGGATGTATGGCGTCGCCCAGATGGTCGTGGGCAGAAGGGACAACTCCATGGTGGCTCCCGAGGGCGCTCTGCTGCTGGACAACAGGCTTCTGGCGCGACAGAAACACGGTGAAAAACTGCGCAAGGCATTTGTGGTGGATTCGGACGGGGTCGCGCATGTGAGGACCGTTTCGGTTGGGGGCCGCAAGGGCGACCTATACGAGGTGCTGTCCGGCCTGTCGGACGATGATCGTGTCGTCATCCGCGGCCAGCACGGCCTCAAGGACGGACAGAAAGTGGAAATCCAGCCGGATGCCGCAACGGGAGACAGCGCGCAGCCCCCCACGTCCGGAGGAAAGACCCGATGACACTATCGTCCCTGGCGGTGCGTCGCGGCGTGACCTTCGGCATGGTCTACCTGATCGTGGTGGGATTCGGACTGTTCTCTTTGTCCAGACTGCAACTGGACCTCTATCCCGACATATCCTTTCCAACGGTCATAGTGATCACCAGCTATATCGGTGCGAATCCGGACGATATCGAAACCCTGGTTACCCGGCCACTGGAAGGCGCCGTGGCCTCGGTCAAGGGCGTGAAGGAGCTCAATTCGGACTCAAAGCAGGGCGTATCCCTCATCAATATCGAGTTCGAGTGGGGGCAGGACATGGAGCAGGCCGAAACCGATGTCAGACGTGCCATCGACATGGTGAAGGGCCTTCTGCCGGACGATACCGACGCTCCGATCGTTTTCGCCTTTGACCCTTCGATGCAACCCGTGGTCATGATGATGATCAGCGGCTCAGGGACACTGGACGAACTGCGTTCCGTCGCCGACGACGAGATCGCCCCCCGGCTGGAGCGCCTGGACGGCATTGCGTCGGCCGAGGCCGCGGGTGGTCTGGAGAGGGAAATTCATGTGACCCTGGACCCAACGAAGATCGAGGCGTTCGGACTGGATGTAAACCAGGTCGTCGCCGCCATATACCAGGAGAACCGCCAGGAGCCCGGCGGATACGTGGAGCAGGGCTCCCTGGAGTTCGACATCCATACGCTTGGAAAGTACCAGAGCGTAGACGAGATAGGCGAGATTGCGATCGGTGCGAGGAAGACCGATTCCGGGCCGGTGCCTCTGAGACTCAAGGAGGTGGCCGCGATCGAGGACACGTTCTTCGAGAGCAGGCGGATCCTGGAGGTGGACGGCGAGCCTGCTGTCTGGATGATCGTGCGAAAGCAGTCGGGCGCCAATACCGTGCGCGCCTCCGAGCGTGTAATCAACGCCTTGCCCGGCATTGCCAAGGCCTCGGGACAGGACGTGCGTTTCAGGATTATCTTCAACCAGGCCGACTACATCAGCAGTTCCCTGGGCAACCTGTCCACGACCGCGATCTACGGGATCCTCATCAGCTTTCTGGTGCTGCTCTTCTTCCTGCGCAACATCCGGAGTTCCCTGATCGTATCGACCGCCATCCCTTTGTCTGTGGTGGCGACCTTTGCGGCGATGGACCAGGCAGGCATGACGCTGAACGTCCTTTCGCTGGCCGGACTGGCCCTGTCCGTGGGTATGCTGGTGGACAACGGAATAGTGGTCCTGGAGAACATATTCAGATTGCGCGAGGAGGGACGCGACGCGTGGGATGCGTCAATCAACGGCGCGGCGGACGTGGGAACAGCGGTCACGGCATCGACCCTGACCACGGTGTCCGTTTTTGTTCCGGTCCTTTTCGTGCCTGGGATCGCCGGGGTCATGTTCAAGGACATGGCGGTGACGATATGCATCGCGCTGATGGTGTCGCTGATCGTCGCGCTGACGTTCATTCCGCTGGCGTCGTCACGCCTCTTGGGGACCGCGCGGGCCGACGGCCTGTTGAAGCGCGCAAAAGAGAGGGCCCGATTCGAGCGGATCCGCGACTACTACGGAAAGAAACTGGACTGGACGCTTGCCCACAGGTGGGTGGTCCTGGTGGTCCTGGCCGGTGTGCTGGCGCTGACCGGCGCGATGGTCGTTATCCTGCCGACCGATTTCATGGCCCAGGACGACAACTCATTCCTGTTCGTGCAGGCCGAGGCGCCCGTCGGCACCAGCCTGGACGAGAGCTACAAGCGCATCAACGAGGTCGCCGAGAGGGTGAAAAAGGTAGTGCATCCCAACGAGCGGCGAATGGTGGCCACGGACATCGGCGTGGGCAAGGGTTTCGTGGCGATATTTTCCAAGGGGGTCCATGCTGGAATCCTGAGGGTGCCCCTCGTGAAACCCGACAAGCGCAAACGTTCCAAGAAGGAGCTCGAAGACGCATTAAGGGAGGACCTTTCCCATCTGCCCGGGGTCGAGACCACGGTCAAGGCCCCTTTCAGCATTACCGGGGGCGAGGGGGATATCGAGGTCAGGATAAGGGGGCACGACCTGGAGACGTCCAGGGACATCGGTCTGGAACTCAAAAAGGAGTTCGAGGCCATGCCTGACATCGGTGATGTGACCTTTTCCATGGAGTCGCAGAAACCGCGCATTTTGGTGCGTTTCAACCGTCGCAAGATGGCGGAACTGGGCCTGTCCACGGCCAAGGTGGGGCAGGCGGTAACGACCGCGTTCATGGGGCGCGTCGCGGCCAGGTATGCGGAGGGAGGCGACGAGTACGACATAAGGGTCAGGTACGGCCGCAAGCATCGCCTGGACATCGATGAGATACGCAGGATGCCGGTCGCCACCCAGGGCGGGGTCGTGGTGCCGCTTCAGAACATCGCGGAAGTCAAGGTGGGCCTTGGTCCGGTAAACATCACCCGTCTGGACCAAGAGAGGGTCACGCGCCTCAACCTGTATCTGGAGGACCAGTATGAAGACGCGGACGGGGACTCAATGCGCAAGGACCTGGGGGCCAGCATTTCGCGGGTGAGCGACATCCTCGACGACTATGCCTGGCCCGAGGATTTCACCTGGACCATAGGTGGGTCCGCCGAGGATTTCATGACCTCGTTCAAGTACATGGGGATTGCCCTGACTGTGTCGGTGCTGCTGGTCTACATGGTCATGGCCGGGCTGTTCGAATCTCTGCTGCTGCCGTTCATCATACTGCTGTCGGTACCGCTCGCGGGCATAGGGGTTGCTCTCATGTTCTCGATTACAAGGTCCACACTGGACATATCCGCCCTTATCGGCGTGATCATGCTGGTGGGGATAGTGGTGAACAATGCCATCGTCATGGTGGATGCGGCCAACCAGTTGCGCCTGAAGGGCAAGGGGCGGACTGAGGCGATTGCAGGCGCGGCTCGGATCAGGTTGCGGCCCATTCTTTTGACTTCGCTGACCACAATTATGGCAATGGTGCCCATGGCCATGGGGATCGGTGAAGGGGCCGAGAACTGGTCGGGCATGGCCAAGTCCGTTATAGGGGGGCTGCTTTCTGCGAGTTTTCTGACCCTGTTCGTGATCCCCACGATGTACACGGTGTTCGCGCGCAAGCGGATCAAAAGTAGGGACAAACTCGTGACCGGGCGGGGCGCGTGAACAAAAACGGCGGTAGCATGAAACCGACTGAAGACAGGACCGGGATTGACGGCTCCGGCAAAGGCAAGGGCAGCGGTATGTCGATGGTATGGTCGATTATTGCCGTGTTCCTGTTTCTCTTGGTTTTTCCGGCCGTCAGTGAGACGGCGCTCGCCCAGCAGACGGCGACTCTGACCGAGGAACGCGGGATCACGCCAGGCCCCCCTCTGACGCTGAGCGAAGCGCTGAAGGCCGCCGACTCGCGAAATCTGAGTCTGAGCACCGTTCGCGCGTCGATTGAAAAGGCGGATGCGCAACTGATTCAGGCCATATCCCTCGCCGCCCCGATGGCCACGTCCGGCCTTCAATACATCAGGGCGGATCACGAGGACACTGTGGAGTTCGACGACGGACTGACACAGCAACTGCAGCCGATAATGGACCAGCTGGGAGTCGTTCTGCCGCCCACGGAAAGCAAGCCCGTGGTCATCCGTGAACTAAACGACCTGAAGGTCAGCGTCACAGTGGCCATGCCGTTGATCAACCTGAAGTCCTGGTATTCGATAGCGGCGGCGCGTGGCGGAGTCGAACTGGCCAGGATGACCTTGGAAGACGCTCGCCAACGCCTCCTTGAGGGTGTGGCCAGGGCCTATTATCTGGCATTGATGGGCCGGGCCCTGGTCGATCTTCAGGTCAGCCAGGTTCGATCCGCCGCTCATCATCTGGACTTCGCGCGCAAAAGGTTCCAGTCCGGGGCTGGGCTGAAAATCGACGTGGTAAGGGCCGAGACGGACCTGACCGCCGCCAGGGGGGAACTGGTGAACGCCTATCTTTCCTTGGATACCTCGCGGGACGCCCTCGGCGTGTTGACCGGGCTGGGCGGTCTGCCCATGCCCAACGGTATCCCGATTCTGCCGAAACCATCGGAAGAGGGGGAGGAAGGCCTGGTGACCATGGCTTTGACGAATAGGCCCGATATCCGCCTCAGCGACGCGCGTCTGCGGCTTTCAAAGCGTCAATTCGGCGTTGCCTGGTCCGCATTCCTGCCGACGGTGGATATGGTTTGGGCGTGGTCATATCAGGTTACCAATCTGCCCACGTTCGGGTCCCTGGACAAGACTCGCTGGAACCTGATGTTCAACCTCAAACTACCATTGTTTCAGTTGTTCAGTATCGGTGATGTCCTGGCCGGCAAGGTCGACATGAGGATCGCCGAGATCAAGGCCGAACAGGCCAGGATCGATGCTGCGAAGGAGGTTCGCCAGGCAAGGCGCGAACTCGAGGCCGCCGGCAGCACGCAAAAGATCGCGGAACACCGCGCCGAGCTCGCGAAGGAGGCGC
Organism: Deltaproteobacteria bacterium; assembly: GCA_013151875.1. Classification (GTDB taxonomy): domain Bacteria; phylum Myxococcota_A; class UBA9042; order DTJE01; family DTJE01; genus JADDHL01. Next base: position 2,649 of record JAADHL010000273.1, on the reverse strand, counting down.
TGGATCTGGCGATGGTCGCTTACGAGGCCGGCGCCGGCTCATCTCTGGATGTTACTGATGCGCGTCGCACCTTTGCCGCCGCCGAAGTGAACCTCGCCACGGCCCGACTCAAGGCGCAGATAGCCCTTGTGGCCCTGTACCGGGTCATGGGCAAAGACATCCTTACGGTCGTGCGCTGATCCTGTTGTCGGACGTGTCCGTGGGTATAAGGGGGCGGCAAGACCTGGGGCGGTGCGGGACCGGGACTACCAGCTACGGTTGCTGTTGTAACCGCCGCCGCCGCCGCCACGGGGGGCGCGTTCGCGGGGATAGTCCACGCGGACGTTGCGGCCATCGATAGCGGCGCCGTCCATTTCTTCCTTGCACTTCGTGGCGGATTCTTCATCCACGAAGGTCACAAAGCCGAAACCACGGGAACGGCCGGTATCACGATCCGTGATGATCCGAACCTCTTCGACCTCACCGTACTGACTTACCGCTTCACGCAGTGAGTCATCGTTGGTCGCCCATGCCAGTCCGCCGAAAAAAAGCTTGTTCTTCATCTGGAAACACTCCTTGGAACCTTGTGGGGCAAGACGCCCCGTTTGGTGCCTCAGGCACCACTCACAGAGGCCATCGAAGTCGATGTCCGGTCCATCCTTACCCCCGGGACGCCTGAACGTCCTTCGTCCATTACCAACTCCATGACGGTCTGCAATGGGACCATGACGGAAAGCGGCAGGAATCGTGTGAGCAGGGAGACCACCTCTAAAACCAAGAAAATTTTAACGGCATCTGCAGAAAAAGCAAATAAAATTTCATCGATCGGGAATATGCGGTACAGCGATTTCCGGTGTGCCGACCATCATCGATTGAACGTCGCAAGATTTTCAGGTGGTTTTCAAGGGGTTTCCGGATGGGGATCGGGAGTCGGATTCCGGGGGGCCGGATGACCACTTGACACCTCGGGGCGGTGACTGCATTCTCCCGGCGAAGGGAGCGTGCCATGGCCGAGAACAGGAACTTCAGCATCATCGCCCACATTGATCACGGGAAGTCCACCCTGGCGGACCGTCTGATTCAGCACGCGGGTCTGATCCCCGACAGGCGGTTCAGGGACCAGATACTGGACACAATGGACATAGAACGCGAAAGGGGCATTACCATCAAGAGCCAGACCGCATGCCTTCCTTACAGGGCGGCGGATGGTCGGGAGTACGTCCTGAACCTCATCGACACCCCGGGCCACGTGGATTTCAGCTACGAGGTGTCCAGGGCCTTGCAGTCCTGCGAGGGGGTGCTGCTGCTGGTGGACGCGACGCAGGGCGTCCAGGCTCAGACCCTGGCCAATCTGTACATGGCCATGGAGCATGACCTGGAGATCCTGCCGGTCATCAACAAAATCGACCTCGCCTCGGCCGATATCGATACCACGCTGGATCAGATCGACAGGGAACTCGCGCTGGATCCGGACAGCGCCATCAAAGTGTCCGCAAAGACCGGCGAAGGCATCGAGGACCTTCTGGAAGCGATCGTGCGAAAATTCAGGGCGCCTGTTGGAAATGAGGAAGATGCGCTGCAGGCCCTCATTTTTGACGCCCATTATGACTCTTTTCGGGGCGCCGTCGCGAGCTGCCGCCTGTTTTCAGGGCGCGTCGCAACGGGCGACACCATAAGGCTCATGTACAGCGGCAAGTCGTACAGGGTCGAGGAGGTCGGCACCTTTCGCATCGACAGGGAACCAGCCCCCTTTCTGAAGGCCGGTGACGTGGGCTACCTGATAGCTGGAGTCAAGACCGTGGCCGACACCCGGATCGGCGATACCGTCACCCTGGACGAACGGCCCGCAAAAAGGCCGCTCGAGGGTTTCAGGGAGGCCAAACCAGTAGTGTTTTCTTCCATGTATCCGGTGTCGTCGGACGATTATCTCAGTCTGGCGGACGCCCTGGAAAAATACAGGCTGAACGATGCGTCCCTGGTTTATTCCAAGGACTCTTCGGCCGCGCTTGGTCAGGGATTCAGGTGCGGGTTTCTGGGCCTTCTGCACCTGGAGATCGTGCAGGAGAGATTGGAGAGGGAGTTTAATCAGTCGTTGATACTTACCGCTCCAAGTGTTGAATATCATTTCTATATGCAGGATGGGACCCTGCTGAAGGTCGACAACCCGGCATACTACCCCGATCCCGCAGGCATCCTGCGTTCGGAGGAACCCTACATCAGGATTTCGATCTTCATTCCCGACAGATACATGGGCGCGGTCATGAAACTGTGCCTGGACCGCCGGGCCGACAATTCCGAACTGGCCTACCCCGCGCCGGGCAGGCTGGAGATGAAGTTCGATATGCCCTTGGCCGAGGCGATTTTCGATTTCTACGACAGGCTCAAGAGCGTTACCCAGGGATACGGGTCCCTGGATTACGACATGCTGGAATATCGGCCGTCGGACCTGGTCAAGGTGGACATCCTGGTCAACGGCGAGCGGGTTGACGCCCTGTCCATGATCGTGAACAAGGATAGGGCGAGAATGCGGGCCGTAAATGCCTGTGAACGTCTAAAAGAAACCATCCCGCGTCACATGTTCAAGATTCCCATTCAGGGGGCCATTGGTGGCAAAATAATCAGCCGCGAAACCATCAACGCCTTCCGCAAGGACGTCACCGCGAAGTGCTA
>JAADHL010000215.1 GCA_013151875.1 Deltaproteobacteria bacterium | reverse complement strand
CGTGGCAGAGACCAGCGCGATGCTGGATGACAGTCCCGACTCCCATACGATGAAGCCCGAGTATGCGGCGGCAACCAGGAAGGCGAAATCGGCATGTTTGAGTCTGGATGCCACCCGCCTGGCAAGGATGGCGCCCACCACGAGCCCGAATCCCCAGTTCAAAAGTGAACCGGCCGCGGCCCCCAACAGCACGGTCACCACTGCCTGACTCTGCGTGGACGGCAGGCCGGCCAGGCGATCCAGCAACCGTTTCACAACCGGCGCGTCGGCCAGGGCGTGGCCCGCCACAAGAATAAGGATCATCTGCATCGCGAACTTCAAGAGCCGGAAAACGCCGACGTACCAGTGATCCAGCAGGTCCACCGGGCCCACATCGGTAAGCGCCAGAGCCAGGATGTAGGTCAGGAAGGTCAGTATGACGGCAAATAGAAACGGGTCCGGCATCCACCTTTGCATGATACGAACGAAGGCGCCGGCGATCCGGTTCAACATATCAGGCCTCGTCGTTGGGTCCGGGCGCGCGGGTACGCGAGAGCCGGTCCCGCAGCTTCCTGATGGCCCTTTCCTTCTTTTTCCTCACGGTCACCATTTTGAGGTGCAGTCTCAGCGAGATCTCCCGCATGTTGTAGCCGCTGGACCATAGGGCCAGCACGCGACGTGAGCGTCCCGTAAGCAGGTAAACGGATCGCGCAAGGCGACTGGTTTCCCTGCCAAGGATGTTGGCCTCCACGTCGGCCTTGGAATCGTCAAGCCGCTCCAGCACTTCGGGTGACGCGGGCACGTGCCGTTTTCTGGAACCCATCCGGTCCAAGAGTCTCCACTCGGCCAGCCGCATCAGCATGCGCTGGTGAGAACCCGGAGTCACCAGGGACTCGTAACGCTCTATCCACTGGGCAAGGGCGTCCCCTACTGCGTCGTCGATCATGTCTGGAGGACAGTCGGGATAGCGCGCTCGAAGCCTGGCGCGCGCCTTGCCGGCGGTCTGGTTCAGGTCATGGCCTGATTCTCCTTCCGAATCGTCTCTTGCCACACGCTTTCTCCGTGTCGGATTCCATTGTCCGACCAGCGGATGGAAGCGTCAAGAACGAGGCTGTACAGAGCAATCTCTGCGGCGGGATTTTGGATGAGCGAACAGGTGAAGTCAGCAGAATGACGCCGGCCCTCCGCGACACGGACCCTCACACATCGCGGACGGCCGGCAGGCTGTTCTTCCCAACGGCGAATACCAGGATGCCCGCGTCCCCCCGTATCAGCCGTCATGACGGCCCACGCGGAGATCCCATCGCCGGAGGGACACGACCCCTCTATATATAGAACGTCCGACCAGGATTGAATGTGACGGATTAGTGTGAAAACCGTTGATATTTAAAGGTGATCCACCTAACAGCCCTGTGGTTGCCGCTTTGATGTTGGACGTTTTGTCCAAGATGTCCAGGTTTTTGTCCAGAGTGTCGCTATAACTGCCTGAAATAATTAGGTGTCGTTTCTGGCACGGGACTTGAAAAAAACAAGCCGGTATGGAAACCGACGAAGGTTTTGGGAGGCTTTCATGAACGTACGTGTCTTTTCGGCGGCGTTGCACGGTATTGATGGGACTTTGGTGGACGTTGAAGTGGATATGGTGCCGGGGGTGGGGAGATTCGATATCGTGGGCCTGCCCGAGGCGGCGGTGAAGGAAAGCAAGGTCAGGGTCCTGTCCACCCTGCGCGCCCTGGGTTACAGGGCGTCTTCGCGCTGGATAACCGTGAACCTCGCTCCGGCCGACGTACGCAAGCGTGGTTCGCTGTATGACCTGCCCATCGCCCTTGGGGTTCTCGCCTGCCTGAATGCCTTCCCTAGCAAGGCCCTTGAAGACCGGATGTTCCTGGGCGAACTGTCCCTCGACGGCAGGATACGTCCCGTACCCGGCGTATTGCCCATGGTGGCCGCGACCCGGGAGCTTGGAATAACAGAGGCGATCGTGCCGACCGAAAACGGCGCCGAAGCCGCGGTCGTCAAGGGCGTGAGGTGTTTTGCCGCGGATACCCTGGCCGGCTTGGTCCATTGTCTTTCCAGCGACGACGCGCTGCCCCGGGTCCAGTCGGCTCAGGCCACCATAAGGCAGCCGTCCGGGCTCGATTATGCTGACGTGCGGGGGCAGGCCCACGCAAAACGGGCGCTCGAAATCGCCGCTGCCGGCCGGCATAACCTGTTGATGATGGGACCTCCCGGGTCGGGGAAGACCATGCTGGCGCGCCGGTTGCCCACCATCCTTCCCTGGATGACCTACGAGGAGAGCCTGGAGACCACCAAAATCTATAGTGTGGCTGGGATGCTGCGGCAAAGGACCGGCCTCATGACGCGGAGGCCGTTCCGCGCGCCTCATCACACCGGATCGGCGGCGGCCGTCGCGGGAGGAGGTTCGATTCCCCGGCCCGGCGAGGTGTCCATGGCCCACAACGGTCTGATGTTCATCGACGAGTTGCCGGAGTGGCAGCGTGGCGTGCTGGAGGTCCTGCGACAGCCGATGGAGGATCGCAGCATCACCATTACACGGACAGCGGGCTCGTTCACCTACCCATCCGACTTTCTTCTGATAGCCGCCATGAACCCCTGTCCGTGCGGCTACTGGGGCGACCCGCGACACAGGTGTTCATGTTCGTCGGCCGATGTCGCGCGGTACAGGGGCAGGGTTTCGGGACCGCTCATGGACCGCATAGACCTGCACGTGGAGGTTCCGGCCGTGCCTTTTCGGGACCTGACGCGTCCGTACGCAGCAACCGAGAGTTCCGCGGCGATCAGGGAAAGGGTTCAGGTTGCCGTTGATCGGCAGGCCGCGCGTTTCGAGGGCTCTGATGTGCGTTTCAACGGCCGCATGGGAACAAGGCAGGTGAAGGAGCACTGCGTCGTGCCGAAGGAATCGATTCGTCTGCTGGAAACGGCAATGGACCGTCTGGGCCTGTCCGCCCGGGCGCTGGACAGGATTCTGAAGGTCTCGCGGACCATCGCGGACCTCGAAGGGTCGGACAACATCAGGTCCGTCCATGTTTCAGAGGCGATCCAGTACAGGCTGCTGGATCGAGGGGCTTGAACGTCCGGGCGGCAAAGGGCCGTCACGGCAAGACAGAAGGAGAAATCAGTATGTCCAAGAAAATGGATGGTGAACTGGAAAAATTGATCGCGTCGCTCGACAAGCAGTTCGGCAAGGGTACATTGATGCGTTTTGGTGACGGGCCAATCGAACGGATTCCAGTGTATTCAACCGGTTCACTGAATCTAGACATGGCGCTTGGCACAGGGGGCATTCCCAGGGGCAGGATCGTGGAGGTCTATGGTCCGGAGTCGTCGGGAAAGACTACCCTGTGCCTGGAGGTCGTGGCGCAGGCCCAGAAGTCGGGTGGAGTGGCCGCGTTCGTGGACGCGGAACACGCCCTCGATATCTCGTACGCCAAGCGTCTGGGGGTTGCGGTCGAGGACCTGCTGATCTCGCAGCCCGATTGCGGCGAACAGGCCCTCGACGTGGTGGAAAGCCTGGTGCGCAGCGGGGTGGTCCAGATGGTGGTGGTGGACTCGGTTGCCGCCCTGGTGCCGAAGGCCGAGATCGAGGGCGACATGGGCGACCACCACGTCGGACTGCAGGCCCGGCTGATGAGCCACTCTGCGCAAACTGGTCGCGATCTGCCACAAGCATGACTGCGCGGTGATGTTCATCAACCAGCTCCGCACCAAGATCGGAGTGATGTTCGGCAGTCCCGAGACCACTACCGGCGGAAACGCGCTCCGCTTCTATTCGTCCATAAGGCTGGACATCCGCCGCAGGGCCACCCAGAAAAACGGCGCCGAGGCCACGGGAAACCGCGTCCGGGTCAAGGTGGTCAAGAACAAGCTGGCCCCCCCGTACACCGAGGCCCAGTTCGAGATCAGGTTCGGGGAGGGCATCAACAAGGTACTGGACGTGCTGGAGGCGGCCGAGAAGCTGGGCGTGGTCGAGACATCGGGAAGCTGGTACTCCTTCGCTGGTCAGAGGCTCGGACACGGCCGTGAACAGATTGAAGGCAAGCTCAGGGATGAGCCGGACCTGCTGGCCAAAATCGAGTCCGAGGTCCGCGAGCGGTTCAATCAACCGCGCGGGTCACAGGCTGAAGCCCAGGTTGAAGCCAGATGCGTTCGGGGCGAGGGCGCCGCGGAACAGGCCGAAGCGGCGTGACCATGGCAACGATCATCAGGCATTTCCCAGCAGTAGCGTCAGCAGGGTGATCGCCCCGTTCTTGTCCATTGGCTGGTTGTCGTTTCCGCATCGAGGCGACAGGCAGCAGGCTGGGCACCCCTTTTCGCAGCCGCAACCAGCCAGGACATCACGCACGGTCTTCATGATCGGCCCAATGTTGTCCATGACCCGATCCGCCAGTCCCATGCCGCCTTCGTAGCCGTCATAGACGTACATCGACGGCTCCCCGGAGTGTGGGGCCATCAGGGTGGAAAAGCCGGCCAGATCCGTCGGGTCGCAGGACAGGACAAGGGGCGCGATACCAACCAGGGTGTGCTCCATCGCGTGTATGGCGCCCATGAAATCGCTGGTGCCCTTGCCTAGGGCCATTTCCATGTCGATCCACACGGCGGTGGTCTCCATCAGGCGCTCGGGCATGTCCAGGTCCCCACCGCCCACTACCCGGTCATACCGTTTTCTAAAAAACCCCGTGACCCGCTGTCTCAGGCGAATCCTGCCCACTGACGCATGGGCCGGACCCAAGGGTTCGATGCGAAAGGTTTCCATAACCTCGGCCGTCTTGTTCCAGCGGGCCTGGGTATAGTAGTCGACCTTCTTTTTGCGAAGCCTGGCCTTCAAGGCATCCAGGTCCAGTTCCTCCACCAGCCAGGTCTGGGCCTGGTGCAGGTAGACGGCACCGGTAAATGCCTCGCGCAACGCCCGATCCAGGTCGACCGTTTCCAGGAGATCGCCCGTTTCTCCGTCAACCAGATCCACGGTGGCGTCACCGATCCGGTCCAGCTTGACCGCCTCCTGCGGGCGGGTGACGCCTGCGTAGACATATCCGTGATCGGTTTCATGCAGCAGACCCTTGCCCGCAAGTCCCCTGGCCACGCCGTGGTCCGGTTCCTGGTCCTCGGGGACCTTGACGGGGAGTTCGGCGGCCGCGCAAAGCATGTGTCCAGCCAGGATGTGTTCGTTCGCCAGGTCTATGGTGGCCGTCTCGAACTTCCTGGACATCAGACGGTCAGGGTTTTTTACCAGGTACTGGTCGATGATGCTGTCCAGGGCCACGTAAACGCCAAGCGATTCGTTCAGGCGCCGTCCTCCGCGACCCACCTGTTGCCAGAAGGTGCTGATCGACCCTGGATACCCACAGATGACCACCGCGTCCAGGTCCCCGATGTCGATGCCCAGCTCCAGGGCGGACGTGGACACCATGCCGCGCAGTTCGCCGTCCTTGAACATGGTTTCCAGGCGACGACGCTCCTCGGGCAGGTATCCGGCCCGATAGGGGGCCACCGGCAGGGGATGTTTGCCCTCAAGGGACATTGCGGCCACGAACTCGGCCACCTTGCGTGAACGAGTGAAACACAGGGTCTTGAGTCCCTCGCGGATCAGGTGGGCGAACACGTCCCTGGTCTGGACGTGGGCCGAAGACGCATCTGCACGCGTCGAATCAAAGAACACGAGGTGCCGCGGACCGGCGGGCGATCCGTCCTCGTCCACGACCTTGCAGCGGCGCGAGGTCAGGCGCGAGGCGTGTTCGCCGGGGTTCGCAATGGATGCCGAGGCAAGGATGAACCGCGGCCTGCTGCCGTAGGCTTCAGCCACGCGCAGGAGGCGGCGAATCAACTGGGCCACGTTCGATCCGAACACGCCCGTGTAGCGGTGCGATTCATCGATCACGACATAGCTCAGGTTGGCGAAAAACCTCCGCCACAGATGATGATAAGGCAGGGTCTCGTGGACCTCGAACGGGTTGGTCAGCACCACGCGGGCCGACTGCCGGATGCGGGGCCTTCTGGCCCTGGGCGTGTCCCCGTCGTACACTGCCGGCGACATCTCGATCCCGGTGGCTTCCTCGATCTTCCGCAGCACGTTCAACTGGTCGTTGGTGAGCGCCTTGAGCGGGTACAGGAAGAGGGCGGTTGCATCCTCGTCACGCGCCAGGGCGTCCAGTACCGGCAGCATGAAGGCAAAAGTCTTGCCCGAAGCCGTGGCGGTGGACACCACGATGTCCTGGCCGGCCAGGGCCATTTCAAGGGACTGGGACTGATGCAGCCAAAGATCAGTGAGGTCGCTGGCTTCAAGCAGATCGGTCACTGAATGGTGGACACCCTCCGGAACAGGTACGCAGCGAGCGTTTCGTTCGGGCAGCGTGTATATCTGAGAAATCTGGCCTTTGTACCATGGGGCATTCCGCATGGACCCGATGATGTTCGGGATCGATTTGACGTCAGACATCGAGCCTGCGGGCCTCCATGAGCAGCCTTTCGTACAGACGCACCATCTCGATCATGTCGTCACGGTTGTGACTCACGATGCCTGCAAGCAGCCCGTACCTGCCATCAGGATCCTCCAGGTAGTCACGGTAAAACCCTGGCACCATCGAGCCATCCACGTCCTCGTCCCTTTTCATCCCCAGGACCTCCCTGGCCAGGGTCGATAGGCGGCAGTTGGTCGTCTGTCCGCGCCATACCCTCCTGGAATAGGGCAACAGGTCGAAGTGCACCGGGTCCGCCGACAATGGCGCCCCATAATACGCCGCTCGCTGGCAGATATACGGGAAATCGAATGAACGACCGTTGAAGGTCACCAGCGCATGGCAGGATTCGATCGCGTCACATGCCTCGCGGACCAGCCCGGCCTCTGCATCGGGGGTCCTGGCCACCAGTTGCCTTACCACGATGCGTGACCCTTTGATCCACGCCAGCCCCGCCTGGATGATTGGGCTTCCCCCGAACAGTCCCATGGTTTCGATGTCCAGGAACAGTATCTTGGATGCCTCGAACAGGCCGGCAAGGGACAGGTTCAACAGATTGCCGCGTCCAGCGCGCGATCCGATCAGGTCCGTCAGCCGCGCGGGATTGGACCTGTCGAGCAACCGCTTCACCTTTTTCGCCCTGGCGCCGAACCTGGGATGAGATGCCAGTCCTGCAATGTCGGTGAAGCCCGACTTGACCAGGCGTCGCATTGTGGCCTCGCGCACCCCGGGAACGAGCCACAGGGCCCGATCCAGCCGTGGTGGAAGCGGCTGCGGACCATCCAGGACCTCATCCACGGTGGTAAAGACCTCGATCAGGCCGGCAAAGCGGTCCGACTCGCGTCCGTCGAGCATTTCCGTCAAACTTGACCCTGTTTGACTGGCAATCCACTGTTTACGTATTCGACCGGCATCCAAGGTTGCATCAGCCAGGTCAGAGACATCGCGCCCCCCTTGACCGCGCCCCTGGTCGTGGACAGGTCCGTCCCGATTGCGCAACTCATCCAGGCGTTGCCGCAACAGCGACGCGATTTCGTCATGTCGATCCCGGGACATGGGCGCGCTCCATTGGAGTTTTTCTCCATGCGGAACCTATCCTACCCCAGATTCGCCTCCTCTCGTTGCCGGCCGAATTGTGCTAGGTTTCTACCGTAAAGGGAGCGGCGGTGAGATCGTACTTTCCAAGGATCCTGGTGATATCCGCGGCAATCGTCCTGATTGCACAGGTGGCGGCGCCGTCACGGGCCAGGGCCGAAACCGACTGGTCGGTCAGCCTGGGCGCGTTGTTCGGTGTCAAGCCGGATATCAGCGATCGCAGGTATGCCGGGGCTCTTACCGCCCAGTCCGAGTACCGGATTACAGGTCCTCTGTGGTTCGCCATGGGCGCGAGATTCGCCTTTAATCATCGTTACTTCGGATGGGCGATACAGCCTGGAATCATGCTGAAATTCGATGCCGGTCACGGCCTGGAACCCACCTTGAGGGCGCAGATAATGGTGGGATCCCAGCACATGTACAGTGATTTCACCGCGTTCAACTATTTTCTGGGCGGCGTTGTCGGACCAGGACTGAGGTTCAAGCTGGAAAAACTGTCCCTGTTTCTGGAGGTGGCCATCGAGCTGGCTGGCCGGCTTCCGGGTTACGACTCAATGTACCTCGGGGTGCTGCCGGCCTTCGGATTCGTGTTCTGAATCGGGGGTTTTCTGGAAATCAACCCACCCCTTCTATTTTCGCGCATTCGCGGCAAAGCCCGTAGATATCCAGCCGATGGTCCCGCATCTGAAAACCATGCCTGCGCGAGACGTGCTCTTGCAGCTCCTCGATGGCCTCCTCGCCGAATTCAATGATCTTGCCGCAGGCCGTGCAGATGAGGTGGTCGTGATGACCTGCCGGATCCAGGGCCTCGTACCTCGCGAATCCATCGCCGAAATCCCTGGTGCAGGCCAGTCCGGAATCGCACAGCAGCTTCATGGTCCGGTATACGGTTGCGCCTCCTGTGCCTGGGTATCGTTTTTCCACGGCCCGATGAAGTTCCTCGATGCCTGGGTGTCCGTCCATGTCGAAGAATACCTCAGCCACCCTCAACCTGGGAGCGGTGACATGGCCCCCGGTTGTCCTTATGTATTCGGTGAGGCGTCTCTTCCAACCAAGGTTCTGCATCATTCCCCCGGTACGATATCCGCTGGGATGGTGTCGAAACGAATGGCCACCGAAGCGGCATCGGGCACCCCGTCGCCGTCGGTGTCCAGGTCGTTCACGATCAGGGTGTCGAGCAGGCCCTCCACTGTCTCCTTGTCTATGGGAAAATATTCTTCGGGGATGTTGTCCACCGCGTTGAGCAGTTCCGTCTTGTCCACGGAGCCGCCTATAAAGCCCACCATGGAGGACACCTGACTGCCGCCCTGGGTCATCTGGAATGTGGCCTCCAGATGGGCGCCGGAAATCGACATCTCCAGTTTACCCCCGCCGACCAGGTTGAACTGGAGGGCAAAGTGGTGATCAGGCCCACCGGCTGATATCTTGTTTCCACTGACCACCGCGTTGTCAAAGCTCACCAGGGGGTTGCATTCCGCATCGAAGGACGCCCAGATGGGGACGTACGAGCATTCCTGGACCTGGTAGTCGCACAGCAGGTCGGTGCTTGCCAAATCGGCCCCGTGGAAGTACATGGCGAACGGCGTGCCGTCGTCCTTGAAGTCATCGAATTCGATCACATACATCAGATATCCGTTTTCAACCGCGTCGGTGATCGCCTGGTTGATGAAGGGCGCCAAAAGCCCCAGTTCATTGTCGATTCCACCCGAGCAGTCGGTGGAAGGGGCGCAGGTATCGGGATTGTTGTCCAGGTCCAGGCCCTGTCCCGGGTGGCCCGACGTACCCATCTGCAGCACCGTCACCTTGTTGGCGTCGGGGTTCGCGATGATCTCGCAGGTGGGGCACAGTTCGGTCTTTTTTCCAGAGCACACTCCCCCCAGACAGACGTCGTCCACGGTGCATGATTCGTTGTCGTCGCACTCGCCGGGCACATTGGCGTGTATGCAGCCCACCAAGGGGTTGCACGAATCCGCGGTGCACTCGTTGTCGTCCTCGCAGACCGGCGTTTCGTCACCTGTCTTGCACTCGCCCCCGTCGCAGAAATCGCCCAGGGTGCACAGGTCCCCATCCTCGCACGGTCCCTCGACCGGGTCGTGCGCGCAACCGCTTTGCGCATCGCATGTATCCAGGGTGCACTCGTTGTTGTCGTCGCATGCCGTTTCCGGGTCCTCGTCGTGGACGCAGCCCTTTTCCGGGTCGCACGAATCGATTGTGCACGGATTGGAGTCGTCGCAGTCCGGGGAATCGTTTCCGGCCACGCACGTCCCGTCAACGCATACATCCCCCACTGTGCACTCGTCCCCGTCATCGCACGGCCCTTCCTTGTGCTCGTGCACGCAGCCCAGTCCCGCGTCGCAGGTGTCGGTCGTGCAGGGGTTCTTGTCGTCGCAGTCCTTGGCCTTGCTGCCCACGCACGAGCCGCTTTCGCAGTGGTCGTCAGTGGTGCACGAGTCGCCATCCGAGCATTCCGTCACCCCAATGGAAGGGGACCATGCCTGCTGGTCAGCCAGCGGGTTGCAGGCAGCGCACACGTCCTTGGGGTTGGCGGTGCCGTCGGCAAAGCACGCGCCGTCCACAAAGCAGAAGCCGTCTTGAACATTCAGGACCTCGCACCCTCCCTCGCCGTCGCATCCCCTGGTCACGCAGAAGGGCGAGCCAGTCGTGCAGTCATAGGCCGTTCCGGCGTAGACCCCGGCGTCCCACACGTCCCCCTTGGTGCAGGGGTCCCCGTCATCGCACGGGGTCCCGTCCACGGGCCCTGCCTCGCCGCTTTCGACAGGTCCGCTGTCGGACGTTGCGTCCACGAACGATACATCCTCCACGCCCCCACCACCCGAACCGCATCCCATGACCAGGAGCAGGACCGAAAGCGGAAACTTCGACGTTGATTTCGTTTTCATGGAATTCCTCTACAAGGGTTCATCAAAGACCGATGTCAGGTCGGCCGGGATGGTGTTGAAACGAATGGCAACGGATGCCGAATCAGGTACCCCGTCGCCGTCGGTGTCCAGGTCGTTCACTATGAAGGTGTCCAACAGTTCGATGACCGTATTCTTGTCCATGGGCAGGACATCGTCCGGCAGCTTGCTGATGGTGTCCAGCAGTTCGGCCTTGTCCACGGCTCCACCCAGGAATCCTTCCATGGAGAAGATCTGGCCGCCACCCTGGGTCAACTGGATCGTGGCCTCGATACGGGCATTGGCGATCGAGAGCGTCATGATTGCGCCTCCGTACAGGGATGCCTGGAATCCGAACGTGTAGTTGTTTCCGCCGGCGGTCAGCTTGTTTCCCTGCACCTTGGTATTGTCGAAGGACATGATGCCGTTGCAGTCGACGTCCAGGGCATCCTGGAACGGCACATAGGCGCATTCATCGTACTGATAGTCGCAAAACTGATTGTTGTTCGATAGGTAGGACGCCAGAAACTCCAACGTGAAGGGGTTTCCATCTTTATCAAAGTTCTTGAAATTCAGCACGTATGTCAGGAAACCCTGCTCGACGGAATCAGTCAGACCTGTATTCACGAATGTGGCCAAAAGCCCCAGTTCATTGTCGATTCCACCCGAGCAGTCGGTGGAAGGGGCGCAGGTATCGGGATTATTGTCCAGGTCCAGGCCCTGCCCCGGGTGGCCCGACGCCCCCATCTGCATCACGGTCACCTTGTTGGCATCCGTGTTGACCACCTCGCATATTTCGCAACTACTGGTCTTTTTTCCGGTGCACTTTCCCCCCAGACAGACGTCGTCCACGGTGCATGATTCGTTGTCGTCGCACTCGCCGGGCACATTGGCGTGTATGCAGCCCAC
>JAADHL010000381.1 GCA_013151875.1 Deltaproteobacteria bacterium | reverse complement strand
CGAGGAGGGTGAAGAAGTCCCCCCGCAGACCATCCTGCACCTGCACGGCGACCAGAGCCAGGGGTCCAGCGGGGCCATTACTTCGTATGATTGGTCCGTGGACCAGCCGCCGGAGAACAAGTTCAATCTGGTGCCCACGCTGAACTTCCCCAACCCCACTCACGAGGTCAACGTGGCGGGGACCTATACATATTGTCTGGATGTTTGCGACGCCCAGTTCTGCAGCAGCGACCCGCAGTGCAACACGACCGTGTGCAAGAAGGTGGTGGTTGTGCCGGATCAGGCCATCCATTGCGAACTTACCTGGGACACGCCCGGCGACCTCAACCAATTCGACGAGGGGCCGGACGCTGGTTCCGACATGGACCTGCATTTCACCCACCCGTTCGCCACGGGGCCGGACCTGGACGGTGACGGCGCACCGGACGGTTGGTTCGATTTGACCTACGACTGCTTCTGGTACAACCCGACGCCGGAGTGGGAATCCATGAACCCCAACGTGTCCGACAACCCGAGCCTGGATCGCGACGATACGGACGGCGCCGGCCCCGAGAACGTCAACCTGGACGTGCCGGTGGACGGCCGCTTGTACAAGATCGGGGTGCATTACTGGGACGACCATGGATTCGGCGCGTCCTATCCAACGGTCAAGTGCTGGATCTTCGGCCAGCAGGTCTACGAAAAGAACTTGAAGGAACTGGACGTCAAGATGTTCAAGTGCGACATGTGGGAGGTCGCGACGATCGCCTGGGACTCGGGACAGGTGGTGTCGGTCCAGGACGTAAACGGGGGGCCGAAGATCACGCACTGCTACCAGAACCCCGCCTTCGTCAAGATCGGGGGCGATACCTGTGACTGCAATTAGGCGTTGATACCAAAAAGAAATGGAGGTCTGATCATGCGTGCTCGCCTTTTCCTTACCATGGGGCTTTTGGCCGCGGCGGCCATCGGTTCGTCGTGCACCAGCAAGGGCGGCGTGGGTGAAAACCTGATCCTCGAGATCATTCCTTCATCCGTTTCGTTCGGCGCGGTGGACATCAACACCGAGCACAAGCAGGCGATAAAGCTGACGCATGCCGGCACCTCCGGCACCATCAGGTTCAAGGGTCTGCACTTCACGGATGCGACCAGCACCGAATTCTCGGTGGAGCCGATGACCGTCTCCACCCTGGAGCCCGGCGAATCGACGACCATCATCATCCACTACAAACCCACGGATTCCACGGCCGACAGCGGTGACCTGGTGATCGAGCACAACGTGCCGCCCGACTCGCAGGACCTGGTCCACGTATCCTCACTGGCGCCCATAGCGGACCTAATCTCGATCCCGAATCCAATCGACTTCGGCGATGTCAAGGCCGGGGAATTCAAGGACCTGGACGTGACCATCCGGAACTTCGGGTCCGACGTCTACACAATGAACCAGATCTATTTGAGGGCCGACGGCAGCAAGGACTTCACGATCATCAGCGACCCGGTGACGCCGACCGGGGCCCCCCTTCCCGCGGAACTGAACCCCGACGACGAGGTCGGCCTGGTGATGCGGTACGAGCCCACTGAAGGCGGCCCCGACGAGTCCTGGCTGATCATCGACGGCATCTCCAAGGGACAGAAAGAGGCGTTTTCGTTCCTGGTGCGCGGCCTCGAGCTGGGGCCGCATATCGTGGTTTCGCCGTACGTGATCGACTTTGGGTCGATTCCGCAGGACGACACGGCCACGGTGGACCTGACGATCTCGAACGAGGGTAATTCCACCCTGACCATAGCCAAGGACGGCATTGCGCTGGACCCGGCCAGTCCCGACTACGACAACATCGATTTCCTGGTGGATGGCGGCACGGCCAAGGCGGTCCCGGTGGAGGTGGAGGGTCTGACCCTTGAGCCCGGCGAGTCCAAGGTCTACACGTTGCAGTGGACGGCCAAGAACCCCGTGGGCAACAAAGGGGACCCCATCGGGCAGGTCGTCATAGTCAGCGACGATACCGCCCAGGGTCTGATCTCGCTGAACGTGTTCGGCCGCGTGGACGCCCCGTTCCTGAGCCTGGTTCCGGACGTTGTTGACTTTGGATTCGTGGGCCAGATGATTACCTCCACAAGGCCCTTGTCCATGGTGAACGAGGGTACCGGCGACCTGGTAATCGGTTGCTTCTCGATCGTGGACGACGCCCTGGGTGAATTCGACTTCCAGCCGGCCACGGACTTCCCGCCCACGGACAAGGCCAACTGCGGCCCGGGCACCATAGCCGGCAACAACCAACAAGTGGTGAATCTGACGTTCAAGAACCTGGGACCGGACACTGGGTCCGCCTCGGCGAAGCTCGTTTTCACCACCAATGTCAGCGGCATGGAGAACGTGGAGGTCCCCCTGGTGGCCAAACGCGCGGGCACGCCCACCTGCGAGCCGGTCCTGCTGCCGTCCAAGCTGGATTTCGGCGTGGTGCCCAAGGGCTTCTACAAGGAAAAGACCTTCAAGCTGTTGAACCAGGGGACCGGCTATTGCAGCTTCAAAAGCGCCACCATCGAGGACTGCCAGGGTCTGGCAGGGCTCGCGGTGACGTGCCCCGAGCCGGGGACGGGCTTCGGTTCCAAAAACTATCTCTTCATGGGGTTGCCGCCGGCGGTGCAGAACGGCATCGGGCCTCAGGGTTCCGTGTTCCTGAAGGTGCGTTTCACCCCGCCCGACAACGATTCAGTGTTCGGCATGCTGATGACCTATCCGGCCCTGGCCAGCGCGGTCCTGTACGACTCTCAGCTCCAAAAGGATGTCGTGGTGCCGGCGGCCGACGGTGGCGGCGGGCTGGGTCTGGGCGGCTGGTCGCCAAACCTGGACGGGGACAGCGGAGTTGCCAAGATTTCGGTGCTGCCGGGCGAAGTCGATTTCGGTATGGTCACCATCGGCTGCTTCTCGCAAACCTTCAAGGTGTGCCTGTACAACACAGGAAACGCGCCGCTTACCATCTCTGACATTTAGATGAAGAACTGCTCGCCCGAATTCAAGAAAAAGAACGTGCCGGGCTTGCCCAAGGACATATCGGCGGCCGTTTCCATGTGCTTCGAGACGGTCTATGCGCCTCAGGACGAGGGTGACGACAATTGTCTCATCCAGATCGAAAGCACCGATTCGTCCGCGCCCCTGGTGACCATCAAGCTTCAGGGTGGCGGGACCTACGAGACCGAGCAGACCGACATCTTCACCCAGGTTTCCGGCCAGGAGGTGGACATCCTGTTGGTGATCGACGACTCGGGTTCGATGTGCGGCGAACAGGACAAGCTGGTCGCTGCATACAAGGACTTCATCAGCCACGCCGCGGTGTGGGACAACGATTATCACATCGGCATCATCAGCTCGAACGTGGTGGACGATCGGGTCGTGGGCATGCTGAACTACGGTCCGGAGGTCGGAAAGTCGCCTCGTTACATCACCCCGGAAAGCGGCGCCGACAAGTTCGAGGACCTGGCGGACCTGGGATGCGACGGCGGCCCACACTGCGGTGGATTGAACGGGCCATGCACCGACGAACAGGAGTCCGGGCTTCAAGCCGCCCAGGTGGCCCTTTCCGCCCCATTGACGACCGAAACCGGCGTGGCGTGCAGCTCGGACGCTGACTGTCACAACAACCCGAGCGTGTGCCCCGACCCGGCCGCGTGCAAGTCCGTCTATTGCCTGGACGGCACCTGCGGTGGCTGGAACAAGGGCTTTTTGCGGGAGGACGCTCAACTGGAGATCATCGAGCTGTCGGACGAGGAGGACCAGAGTTCGGCGGACGTGTATTTCTATATCGATTTCCTGAAGTCCATCAAGGGCTTCTACAACGTGAACATGATGCACGTGAACTCCATTGTGGGCGCCAACCCGACCACGTGCGACGAATCAGCGCCGGGCAAGCGCTATATCAAGGTTTCCCAGGACACCAACGGCAAGATCGGGGATATCTGCGACGACAGCTACAGCCCGATCATGAACGAGATCGGGGGCCAGACGTTCGGCTTGAAGGTCCAGTTCTTCCTGACGCGGCTTGCCGATCCGCCCACGGTTCAGGTTTGGGTCAACGGCGACTCGTGCGCGACCGGATGGACCTACGATGCCCCGTCGAACAGCATCATTTTCCAGGAAGACGGGTCGTGCATGCCGCAGCCGGGTGATGAGATCAAGGTGCACTACAAGACCCTGTGCCTTACTGAATAGGCTTTTTTCGTAATTATCGAGGTTTGAAAATGGATAAGGCGCGTAGGTTCGTCGTCGGTTTCGCAGTCATGGCGATCGCGGCTTCGCAATCGTTTTGCGGCGGCCAGGGGGCCCAGGGAACCCGGGCCAAGCTGGCCGTGGAGGTGAACAAGCAGAACGTCGAAAACGGCGCCACCGTGCAGTTCAACAAGGACCAGGACCCGCTGTCCATCGTCGTATGGAACACGGGGACCCGGCCGCTCGAGATCGAGACCCTGAAGCTCGAGGACGGCGGCAATGCCGACGTTCAGCTCATCGACAAGGATTTCGAACTGTTGGACCAGACGCGCAAGGCTCAATACGGATATGATCCGGAAAAACCCGTTACGGACCTTGGGCTCTTTTTCGGGCTCCCAACGTCCCTGGAAAACACGTCCATCGCCAACGAACTTCTGGAATTCCAGGCTGTTTACCAGCCCCAGACCCTCGGGGGCGAGGACACCGTACTGCGTATCGATTCCAATGACACCACCGACACGCCGTTCTTTCTGACGATCCAGCCGTACGTCAAGGCCCCCAAGATCGCGGTGACCCCGAACAACTACACCTTCGTCAACGCGACCAAGTCCAACCCGGGATTCGCCGACTTCACCATCACCAACGTGGGCAGCGACGCCCTGCGGATCAACGGCATTTCCTTCAAGAACCCGACGGACGAATTCGAGGTGACGAACCCGCCCAACCAGGGGACCATGATCTATCCGGCGGGGTCCGGGGCCGGCCTTACCGAACTGAAATTCACGGTCCGCTATGCGCCCATCGACACGCCCGATGAGAACCAGGTCCTGGTCAAGAGCAACGACCCGACCGCCCCTTCGGTCGGAATCGTGGTCAGGGGCGAGACGCAGGCCGGGCAGATTTCAATCACCTATGGGGATCAGGCGGCGGGTTGCATGGACTTTCAGAAGACCATCAACCCCGGCGAGATGTGCACCAAGGTGGTCAACGTGGCCAACGTGGGCCCTGGCATCGTCAACGTGAAAAAGCCCGTGATCGAGCAGGGCGACGACACCGCGTACACGCTGGAGTGGTACCAGGTCGGGGGCGTCCAGGTCGATGACGGAAAGGGATGCGGTGAGTTTCAGGGGACCCCCATCAACGGGCCTCTGTACAGCCTGGCAGAGCAGCGTTCCCTGGATATTGCCGTCACCTACACTGCCTCGGGGGCCAAGGGCGTCAACGGCATCCTGGTGCTGAACTACGCCAGCCCCACCGAGGGCAAGGCCGAGATTCCGATGTGCGGGGGCTCCCCCAAGGGCGAGATCGACATCGCGCCGCCCAAGGGCAGCCAGGTCACCTTCATGGCCCTGGACGGCCAGACCAGCGAAAAGACCGTGGTCATCATGAACAAGGGCAACGGGGACCTCACCATCCGCGGTCTGAAGATCGTCAAGGCCTTTCCCGAGCTGGACCCGGACGCGTTCACGATCAAGACGGATGTGGCGCCGGACACGATCATCCCGAAATGGGGCCTGCTGCCGATCACCATCGAGTTCAACACCGACTACGACAACGCGATCTATCTGAACGCGACCATGGAAATCACATACCTGGACCCCAACACCGATCAGGATACGACCATCGACGCATCACTGAAGGGCTCCAAGGACATCGAGGGCGTGGACCTGCCCGTCGCGGACCCGGGCTCGACCACGGACTATGCCGATGCCAAGGCCGGGCAGGCCCTGATCCTGAACGGCGCCGGCAGCGTTTCGGGATCCTTCCCGATATACGACCAGGGCTACACCTGGTTCGTGTCCAAGAAGCCGGCCAACAGCAGCCTGTTCCTCAACCAGTCCGGAACGGGTCCCCAGGTCGCGATCATCCCCGACGTAGCCGGTGAATACGAGTTCCGTCTGGTCGTCTTTTCCCTGGACGACGCGAACAACCTGTTCTATTTCAGTAACGAGGCCGCGGTGACGGTCAACGTCCAGCCATAGAAACTACGCCGAGTCTTGCCCCTTATAGGTCTATCTGTTAGATAATGATCTTGCTGTTCAACCGGGATGGGTGCGCCTTCCCCATCCCGCCAGAGGAGATGATATATGGACGTAAGTGAACTCCTTTTAGCTCTGGAAAACGACTCCACCGACCTGGCCCCCCTCGAAACGGCGCTTGGCGGCGCCATGGAAGAGGGTCCCGAGGTCCTCGACGCCTTTCTTGAAGAGCTGACGTCGTCATTGACCGAAGGGCCGGTGGCCGAGGCCGTTCTGAAGGCGTTGGATCAAACCTTTCGCCGCAATCGCGAGTCCGAGGCCGGCCCCTCGCTTGCGTGGCACGCCGGACTGATCGCCTGGAAGAAGCTCGATGACCGCGTGAAGGCCGAGTTCTTCATGCGATCCCTGGGTGAAGGGGGTGAGCACGCCGAGGAACGGCAGGAGTTCTACCGTCAGTTCTATGCTTCCCGTGGAAACTGGTTGCGGCTGGAACAGTTCATGAACGACCTGGGCGAGCGCGTGGGGACCTCGGCCGTCGATATCAAGAGGATGCTGGCCCGGACGGCCGGCGAGTTCGACAACCCCAGCAAGGAACTTTCCTACTGGCAGGGCGTGCTCCAGGCGGCCCCGGGCGACCCGGAAGCGGACTCTCAACTCGAGGAGCTCTATACCAGGCTCGAAAGGTGGCCTTCGCTGGCGAATCTGCTGAAGGCCAGGGTGGAAAGGCTTCCACAGGACGCGGCGGCGGAAAAGATCGCCATTTACAAGCAGATGATCGCGATCTACGGCGAAAAGATGAGGGCCGAGCCCAAGGTCCTGGCCACCTTCCAGCAAATCCTGGAGGTGGACCCCGCGAACATGGACGCCATCGACTCGCTGCTTGAAAAATACGAGTCCGCCGGTCGCTGGCCGGACTATGCCAAGGTCCTGGCCAGAAAGATCGAGCATACCGAAGACCACGACGAACTGACGGCGCTGCGACGCAAGCAGGCCGACCTGATGGAGACGCGCTTTTCGAATGTGCTGGAAGCCGTGAAGGCCTATGAGGCCATCCTGGAGCTGGAGCCCGACGACGAAGGCGTCATGGCCAAGCTGAAGGACCTCTATGAAAAGAGGCGCGACTTCGAAAACCTCATCCGGATTCGCCGGATGGAGGTGGATCGAGAACAGGACCCGCAGCTCCAGGTGGAACTGCTGGTGGACCTGGCGACCCTTGCGACCGAAAGGCTCAGAAAGGGTCCGGCGGCGGTCGAACTGTGGGAACGTATCCTCGGCATAGACGACTCGCACGACGAGGCGCTTCGCAACCTCGAAACACTTTACGAGCGCGCAAAGGAACTGGACAAACTGTCCCGGATCCTCCACCGGAGGGTCGACCTGGCGTCCTCGGACTCCGATCGGGTGATGATCCTCGAAAAACTGGCCCACTTGCAGGGGACCCGTCTGAACGACCCCGAGGCCGCGCTGGCCACCTGGGAACGGGTCATCGAGGTGCAGCCGACCCACGAACGGGCCAAGCGGGAACTGCGGACCCGTTATCTGGCCGACCACCATTGGGACAAGCTCGAAACCTTCCACGGCACCCTGGATGAACTGGCCCGGACCCTGGAAAGCCAGGTCGGTTCCATTTCGGACAAGTCCGAGAAACGCGACCTTCTGTTCAAGCTTGCCTCCATCTGGCGCGACGAGATCAATCAACCGGTCCGCGCGGTCAAGGACCTGGACGCCGTGTTGGCGGACTTTCCGGAAGACCTGAGGGCCGCAACGGAACTGATCGACCTGTATCGGGGCATGTCGGACTATAAACGCCTGCCGCCGGTCTATGAGGTCGCGATCGGCCAGACCGAGGACCGTGATGAACGTCAGCGCCTGATGATCGAGGCCGCGGAGGTCTATGAGCATCATCTCAGGAACCTGGATCGCGCGTTCTTTTGGTACATAGAGGCATATAAGGAGGACCTGGGCAACGACCGGCTTTCCGCGGAACTGGAACGGCTCGCGGGCCCCTCGCAGAACTGGGACATATATGTTGCGGTGCTGGAACAGGCCGCTCCCATGATGGAGGATGACGCCCGCAGGATCGCAACCTACCTCCGGGTCGGCGAGATCCATGCCCATGAACTCGACGAACCCGCGAACGCCCTTGGCGCATATCGCAGCGCCCTGGAACTGGATCCCGAAAACCGGCAGGCAATCAGGTCCCTGGAGGCCCTCTATCGCATGACAGGGGACCATCTTGCTCTGGTGGACATCCTGCGACGACGCCTGGACCTGGAAACCGATGAAGACGAAAAGCGGGAGGTTAGATTCGAAATCGCCGGGGCCCTGCACGAGAAACTGGGCAAGGTGGATGAGTCCATTGCGGCCTATGAGTCGATCCTGGAGATCGAGCGGGACAACGAGCGCGCCTTCCAGGAACTGTCGGAACTGCTGCTGTCCCAAAAGCGCTTTGAGGAACTGTCGAACCTCCTGGGCAGACAGGTGGAGGTCTTTGCGGACTCCCCCGAGACGCCCGCGCTGTTCATGGCCGACCTGCACTGCCGCCTGGCCGCCCTGGAATATGGGCTGCACGGGCCTTCGATGGAAGCCGTGGACGCCTGGTCGCGCGCGCTGAGCTATGTCCCCGAACACGCCACGACCCTGGATATGCTGGTGGACTGTCTGGGCTCCGACGACCTGCGCCTGGCGGTCGTGTCGCTGCTGAAGGGCCCTTACCGGACCTTGGAGCGCTTTGCCGACCTGGCCGATCTGATCGAGATCGAATTGCAGGAACGCGGCGATTCCGAGTCGACGCTGGGGCTGCTGTGGGACCTGCACGGGCTGTACGGTGAACAGACGGCCGATGATAGAAAACGGTTCAGAACGCTGACACGCATCCTGAAGGTGACGCCATCCAACACCGAGGCATGGGACCACATCGAGGAGGTCGCGCAGGCCGTGGACGCGTGGCGCGAGTTGGCCGCGATCTATGACGAGGCGGCTGATGCCCTGACCGAGCCGGCGACACAGGTCCAGTTGCGCCTCAGACTGGCGCGGATCTACCAGGATCGTCTGGACAACACCGAGCAGGCGAGACGCATATTTCACGAGATCCTGGAGGTGGAACCCGAAAACGAGGAGGCGCTGGAGGCCCTCGAAAACATATATGAGGCGCTGGAGGACCACCCCGAACTGCTGAAGATATTCAGAAGGCGCTTCGATGCGTCCGAATACACCGGCGAAAAGATGGCCTATGCCTTCAAGATGGCGTCTGAAATGGCAGACCATCTGGACGACCTGGAAGGCGCCATCAACGCCATTGCCCTGGTGCTGGACCTGGACCCGGAGTACGCCGCTGCCTACCGCGAACTGGACACCTACTACACCAGGGCCGAGCGCTGGAACGATCTGGCCAATACCCTGATGGAACGCATCCGGCTGGCCGAAGGCGATGAAGAGCGCGCGTATCTGCGGCTCCGCCTGGCCGAAGTCAGGGAAGAGAAACTGTCCGATCTCGAAGGCGCTGTTGACGTTTTCAGGACCATCCTGGAAGGCGATCCGGAGCACGAGGTTTCCATACAGCAATTGGAACGCCTGTTCGAGGACGAACGCGTGCGGGTCATGATCGCCCCAATCCTGCTGCCTTCCTACGATCAGACCGGCAACCACCAACGCCGGATCGAGTGCTGGGACGTGCTGGCCGAGGCCGAATCCGACCTGGACCAGAAGATCGCCCATTACGAAACGATCGCAGCCATATACGAAGACGATCTGCACGACCTGGACAAGGCGTTCGAATATCGTTCCAGGGCCTATCGGGCGGCCCCGGATCGCGGGGACCTGGTCGATCAGGTCCTGCGGGTGGGCGCGGCCCGCGATGCAACCGAAGAGGCCGTGCTGGTCCTGTGCGAGAAGGTCTTTGAGATCGACGACGAGATCAGACGCATGGAAACCCACCGCGTCGTGGCGAAGACATGCCGGGATGAGTCGGTGGACAGGGACCTCGCCAAACGCCATTTCAACGAAGTCCTTTCCATGGACCCCGAGGACATGGACGCCCTGAATTCGCTGATCGAGATGTACAGGGACGATGACGAGGTGGAGCCCCTGGTCGGGCTGCTGCTGCGCAAGGCCGACCTGGTGACCGAGGCGACCGAACGCGCCGACCTGCTGCTGTGGGCGGGGGACATCCAGGCCTCACGCGTCGATCAACCCGAGGAGGCCATCCGAACCTACAACGCCGTGCTGGACCTGGATCCCGGCAATATGAAGGCGATCGAGGCGCTGGAAGGGCTCTATGAGGCGACGGAGAAATGGGAGGAACTGGTCGAGATCCTGGGTCGCAAGGCAGACAACTCCGAGACAACCGCCGAAAAGACGGCGGCCCTCAGCCGCAAGGGCGCCGTGCTGCACGAAAAGCTGGGCAACACCGCCGAGGCCGTGGAAACATATCTGGTCGTTCACGACAACGACCCGACCGACGTGGACACGTTGAGGACCCTGGACGAACTGTACTGTGAACAGGAGGACTGGCTCAACGACTACGGGATCCTGGAGAACCTGTTCGGGCTCCTGGACGGGGACGAGCGGCTGGCCATCCATTTCCGCATGGGCAGGCTGCTGGAGAAGGAACTCGGGGACCCGTCGCGCGCGGTCGGGACCTACTCCGACATCCTGGACTCACATGGGTCGCACAAGGATACCCTGGATGCACTGGAAGGCATGGTGCGCGCCGATGAGGCCGCAAACGAGGCATTCCAGGTCCTGGGGCCCGCCCTTTCCGAAGGGGGTGAGTGGGAACGTCTGTTCGTGGTCTACGAAGAGATCACCGGACGCGAAGACGACCCTGCTCGCAGGGTGGCGAACCTGTTGACCATGGGAGAGATAGCCCAGAACCGTCTGGAAGAACCCATCCGCGCCTTTGACTGCTATGGGAAAGCGTTCGCGGCGGACCCGCTGAACATGGAGGCCCTGGACAGGGTCGAAGGACTGGCCGACGCCTACGATATGTGGGAGGGCGTGCCGCCGATGCTGTTCGAAGGAGCCGCCGAAATCGAGGGGATGCCCGAATCCCTGGCCCTGCGACTGAGGGCAGCCGGGATCAGGCGGGACCGACTGGACGACGCTGAGGGCGCGGCCCGGGACTTCGAGGCCGTGGTCGCGGACAATCCCGACAACCAGGAGGCGCTGACGGCCCTGAACAAGCTGTACACCCGTCTGGAAAAATGGGCGGATCTGGCCCGCATCCTGAAATTCCAGATAGACGCGACCTCCGATCCGGACGAGAAGGTTGCCTTCCTGCTGAGGCTGGCGGACGTCTCCGAGGACAACATCGGGGCCTTTGATGAGGCCCTGGAGGCCCGCCGCGAGGTCCTGTACCTGCAACCCGGTCATGAAGGCGCCGTCGAGGCCCTCCGTTCGATGTTCGATGCCGACAGGAAACGCGCGGAGATCCTGGAACTGCTGGAGCCGATCTATCAGGAGGCCGAGGCCTGGGACGACCTGGCCGCGATCTATGAAACCGTATACCCCTCCGTCGAGGATGCCTTCGAACGCAAGGCGGTCCTGCTGAAACTGGCGGACGTGTGCCTGAACCGACTGGACCGCAAGATGTCGGCCCTTGGCTGGCGAGGCAAGGCGCTGGCGCTGGAGCCCGATGACGAGGGTCTGTTGGTCGAGATAGAGCAACTCGCCGAGGCCACCGAGGCCTGGCAGAGTCTGAAGAACATCCTGATCGAGGCCGCCGGTAATTGCGAGGACGACGAAAGGAGGATCTATCTGTGGCACAAGGCGGCTGCGTGCGCCCGTGACAGGCTGGACGACGCCTCCGAGGCCGAAACAATCTATCGTGAAATCCTGGACGCTAACGCTACG
>JAADHL010000305.1 GCA_013151875.1 Deltaproteobacteria bacterium | reverse complement strand
AACGCAGGCTAAAGATGAAACCCAAAGAGCGGCTGCGGCTCCCGCCGGTCCCTATGGCCGAGCAGGACCCCGGCGAGAGGGGTCGCAACATCCGGGAGGTTCCCCTCGGCTACACCCCGGAACAGGCCATGGCCGAGGCCGAGCGCTGCCTCATGTGCAAAAAGCCCGTTTGCATCAAGGGCTGCCCGGTGGCGGTGGACATACCGGGTTTCATCGACCTGATTTCGCAGGAGCGGTTTCATGAGGCCGCTTTGGTGATCAAAAAGACGAATCTGCTGCCCGCGGTGTGCGGCAGGGTCTGTCCCCAGGAGGACCAGTGCCAGCTCGTGTGCACCGTCACCAAGAGCCACAAGGACCTGGCCAAGAGCGTACGAATCGGAAACCTGGAACGCTTCGTGGCCGACTGGGACATGGAACACCACCCCGAGGTCGAGCCGCTGGACATCGAAAAGACCGGCAAGCGTGTCGCCATCGTGGGTTCGGGCCCGGCCGGTCTGACCGCGGCCGGGGACCTCATCCGCATGGGACACGACGTAACGATCTTCGAGGCCCTGCACCGGGCCGGAGGCGTGCTCATCTACGGCATCCCCGAGTTCAGGCTGCCCAAGTCCATCGTGGACCTGGAGGTGGACAATCTCAGGAAGCTGGGGGTCACGATCGAGTTCAACGTGGCCATCGGCCAGTCCAAATCCGTCGCGGACCTGTTCGATGAGGGCTACGACGCGGTCTTTGTGGCAACCGGCGCGGGCCTGCCCATGTTCAAAAGGATTCCCGGCGAAAACCTCCTTGGCGTCTATTCCGCCAACGAGTACCTGACCCGCGCCAACCTCATGGACGCCTATAATTTTCCCGAAAAGTCAGACACCCCCATCATCAGAGGGCGCAATGTCGCCATATTCGGCGGCGGCAACGTTGCCATGGACGCAGCGCGGACGGCCCTGCGCCTGGGCGCGGAGCACTCGATGGTATTTTACCGCCGGTCCGGAAAGGAAATGCCCGCCCGTATCGAAGAGATCGAGCACGCCAAGGCCGAAGGCGTGGAAATGCACCTGCTTCAGGACGCAATCGAGATACTTGGTGACGAGAGGGGCTGGGTCAAGGCAATCAAGTGCCTCAAGATGGAGCTGGGTGAGCCGGATGCCAGCGGCAGGCGCCGTCCGGTCCCGATAGACGGATCGGAATTCACGGTGCCGGTCGACGTGGTGGTAGTTTCAATAGGCAACGCCTCGAATCCCCTGATCCCCAGGACCACCCCGGACATCAATACAAACAGATGGGGCAACATCACCGTAGACGAACGGTCCGGCAAGACCTCCATGCGCGGGGTTTGGGCCGGCGGCGACATAGTGCTGGGCGCCGCAACGGTGATCCTGGCCATGGGCGAGGGCCGCAGGGCCGCCACATCCATCGACCAATATCTGAAAAACGGCATCTGGGATGACCCGCCCGATCCCGAAAAACTGGAATCTTCATCCAAAAGCAGTTAGCGTTTCCTGTCCGGTCGTAGTCCTGTTCAATACTGGCTTGTCCCATGCCCGGAATCGAATTCGTCGCCGGCATCGCCTGCCTCGTGCTTGGCACTGGTGGGACCATGTGGGCCATAAGGAAAGGCGGCTGGGCCGTTGAGGCTACCTTCTGGGCCGCGGTCGTGCTTGACCTTGCCGTCGTGTCATCCCTGCTTTTTGACTGGGGTTATCTGTGGATAGATCGGACGGCCCTGTCCATAGCCCTCGAATCCAATATATGGATCGCGCTGCCGCATGCCATGGCTCTGACCACGCTGATGATGCTGGCCGTATGGGGTCGATCCACTGCGCCATGGGCCGTGGTAATCAGTTCCATGCAGACAGTGTCCTTCATCCCGGTGATCATCCTGGTAGGCCTGGATGTTGATACCAGTTTTCTGGAAGTCGCCCCGATGTTCGCGCTGTTCTCCTCGTTGCTTTCGGCTTTTTTCTTCATCCCGGTCGCCTCCACAGCCATCCCGTCAAAGGGCGGGCGATTGCACGACGTGGCC
Source organism: Deltaproteobacteria bacterium (assembly GCA_013151875.1). GTDB lineage: Bacteria > Myxococcota_A > UBA9042 > DTJE01 > DTJE01 > JADDHL01. The sequence goes on along the minus strand of JAADHL010000305.1, from coordinate 5,875 downwards.
TTTGGACCGCGAGCCGACCTGATAGACGCCATCATCAACCTCGAATCAATAGGACTTTCCACCTGGAGTCCGGCAAGTGTGTTCGAATCCGGATCAGCAGCGGGCACAGTCGGCCCTTCCGAGGTGCTTTTGGATACTTCTCCTTCCATGTTTCCACCCGCTTATGCACTGAGGATCCATTGGAACCGTCCCGGGAAAACGCCGATTGAACCGCCCGAGCCACCCGGTTTCGCCAAATCCGAAAATTTTACCTTGGTGGCTGGAGAGCCGGGAAAAATGAAATACGTGGGCCTGTCGTCGGGTGGATTCGATGTCTCCGTGGAAGGTCTGTCCAGGTTCCTCAGCACCGTGTCCTTATCCAATGAAGCTAAAATACACAGCAGTGTAGAAAAGGGTCATGGGGACAATAAAAAATCATGATTTACAAGGTGGTGCAGGTGGGGCGTGTCCACAAGTAGAGAACAGGCTGAACTTACCGTTATGATGGATTGATAATGGATGGTCGGGTGTTGATTATATGTTTACATCCGGAAGCATTGGTGAAGGTCTGTTGCAGGTTATTCCGGGGTTTTGGAAAAGGCACAAACAGACGACCGGTTTCGCACACATGAAGGGACATTTTTGGAACAATAGATGCGACGGACGGATCATCGCTGACGAGGATCTCGCGTTTGCCCTGTTTCAGGCCGACGCGATACAATAGACGGCCGGCTGATCAACGGGAAGGCCGGATCGGAAGGATTACAGGGGAACCAGGTGGACCGAAGAACAAGATCCGGCAGAGAAAACCTCCATTGCTCTTTTTGCGGCAAGACGCAGAAGCAGGCCCATCGGCTTATCGCCGGTCCCGACGTGTATATCTGTGACGAGTGCGTGGGGCTTTGCAACGACATCATTTCCGAAGAAACCGAAAGGGATCATTCGATACCGGGCCGGATGAGTTCCATCCCCAAGCCGAAAGAGATGGTCCGTTTTCTCGACGAATACGTGGTCGAGCAGAACCTGGCGAAAAAGATCCTGTCGGTGGCCGTGTACAACCACTACAAGCGTGTGGATGCCCGCGAAAAGAGAAAGGGTTCGGTCGAGGTCCAGAAGAGCAACATCCTCCTGATGGGGCCTACCGGCTGCGGCAAGACCCTTCTGGCCCAGACGCTGGCCAGGGTGCTCAAGGTCCCGTTCGCGATGACGGACGCCACTTCGCTGACAGAGGCGGGGTATGTGGGCGAGGACGTCGAGAATGTAATCCTGGCGCTTTTGCAGAACGCGGACTGGGATGTGGATGCTGCCCGACGGGGTATCGTCTACATCGACGAGATAGACAAGGTCGCGCGCAAGTCCGACAATCCTTCCATTACCCGCGACGTTTCAGGCGAAGGCGTGCAGCAGGCCCTGCTGAAGATCCTGGAGGGCACGGTCGCCAACGTTCCCCCCAAGGGGGGCAGAAAACACCCGCAGCAAGAGTACGTTCAGGTGGATACCACCGACATACTGTTCATCTGCGGGGGCGCGTTCGTCGGGCTCGACAAGATGATCCAGAACCGATTGCGCGGAGGCAGCATTGGATTCGGGTCCAAGGGTGGGGGCCGCGTCAGACGACGTACACAGGGTGAGCTGCTGGCCCAGATCCAGCCCGAGGATCTCTTGAACTTCGGATTGATACCTGAATTCGTGGGGAGGTTCGCGGTGGCCGGTCCGCTGCACGAGCTGTCCGAGGACGCGATGGTCCGCATACTGAAGGAGCCGAAGAATGCCCTGACCAAGCAGTACCAGTGGCTGTTCGAGATGGATGGCATCGATCTGAAATTCACTGATGGTTCGCTGCGCGCCATCGCTCACCTGGCCATGGACAGGGGTTCGGGCGCCAGGGGGCTCAGGAGCATCATGGAAACGGTCATGCTGGACGTGATGTTCGAGTTGCCCAGCGAAGAAAACGTGAAGGAAGTCGTGGTCAGCGAGGAATCCGTGCTTGGCGGCGAACGCCCGCTGGTCCTCTACCACGCAGATGCCGAAACCGCCTGATCGTCATCATTCAGGCGGATATCCTTGCGCCTGACGGGGATCTCGGGCAATATCGCGTGCGCGATGAAACAGATTTTCGCACCCTGGAGAATGGAATACATCGTTTCCAAGAAGCCTGAAGGCTGCGTCTTCTGCGACCTGCCCAGGGCAGGCGTGAGCGAGGAGACCCTGGTCCTTTTCAAGGGCGAGCGGGCCTTCGTGATAATGAACAGGTATCCGTACGTGTCGGGACACCTGATGGTGGTCCCCTATCGACACCTCGAGCACGTCCTCCTGCTTGATCCGGAGGAATGGGCCGAGATGAACCGTCTGGTGGTGTCGTGCGTTCAGGCCCTCAAGGCGGTCTATCAGCCGCACGGGTTCAACATTGGCATGAACGTGGGCCAGGCCGCTGGCGCGGGTATCCACGAGCACATCCATACCCACATCATTCCCCGCTGGACGGGCGACAACAATCTGGTGCCGGTGATGACGGAAACCAGGGTGATACCTGAATCCCTGGAAGAGACCTGGAGGAAACTGATTCCCGAGTTCAGGAAAGAGAAGAAAGAAGAGAAGAAACAGGAGTCCTGATGAAAAAGTTCTTGTTGGCGGTCATGACGGCGTTGCTGCTGGGGACGCCCGCGATGGCCCAGTCTCATCTGTCGAATTCCCTGTACAAGGAGGGGGTGCGGCTGGGCAATGAGGGCAAGGTCAAGGAGGCGGTCGGCAGGTTCCAGAAGGCGGCTATCCTGGAACCCGGAGTCTTTTTGTACCAGTTGAAGCTGGCCTACGCCTACGAGATGCTCAAGCGATACCCTGAGGCCCAGGCGGCCTACGAAAACGCGATCAAGGCCAAGAGGAGGTCCCCTGAGGCCCATCGAGGGCTGGCGGACGTGTTGAGAAGGGCGGGTTTCTACAAGCCTGCCGAGAAGGAATACAAGAAGGCTCTCAGATACCGCAGGAAGTACAAGGAAGCCCTGATGGGACTGGCGATTCTCTATGCCGACACGAAAGACCTGGACGCAGCGGCCGCGACCTACCTGAAGGTGTTCAAACTGTTTCCAAAGAATCGGGACGCGGCGTTCAAGGCGGCCAACGTGTTCTGGCAACAGAAGAAGCTGGACGACGCAATCAAGTACTATCGCAAGGCCCTGGCCCTGGATGATGGATTCGACAAGGCCAGATTCGGTCTTGGCCTCGCCTTACGGGACAAGGGCGACATCGAAGGCGCCCGAACCGAGTTGAAGAAGGCCTGCGAACACGGGGTCAAGCAGGCCTGTAAGCGCCTTTTCCAGCTTTGACCCGCTCGTCGAACTCCGCATCCCCGCCGCTGCTCACGCGTCTTGACCGAACTCCGATGTCTCGTGGGTGAAATCTGTTGAAAGAGTCGTTGAAAGGAGATCAGGTTTCGGCCTTTTCGCCGTCGTCACGGCCGTAATAGCCGTACTTGTCCCCGCCGTAATAACCGTACATGTAGCCGTAGCCGTAGCCGTAGCCCCTCCTGCTGACGTCGAGGTCGTTCAGAAGCACGCCCAGAACCCGGGCGGACACGGCCGACAGCTCCCTGCGGACGACCTGCAACGAGTCGTTCGTGGTCCGCCCCACCTTGACCACCAGCAGCATGCCGTCCACCAACCTGCACAGTATCCGGGGGTCGGAAACGGGAATGACGGGCGGCGAGTCGAGGATCACCGTGTCATAGCGTTCCTTCAGGCCCTCCAGCGTGGCCGCCAGGGAGGGCAGGCCCAGCAGGTCGGAAGGATTGGGCGGTGGCGGGCCGCACGGCAGGATGTCCAGATTGGGCACCGAGGTGGGCTGTATGGCCTCATCCAGGTTCGAGTCGCCCACCAGGATCGTGGACAGTCCGCGATCCACGTCGAGGCCGAAGGTCTTGTGGAGTCTGGGCCGCCTCATGTCCGCGTCCACGATGCATGTGCGCGTGCCAAAGCGGGAAAGGGTGATGCCCAGGTTGATCACGACCGTTGACTTCCCTTCCCTGGGGCTGGGGCTTGACACCAGCAGGGTGCGGACCTTGCGGTCCGGAAGGACGAAGAGGAAATTGGTGCGTATCGTGTTCAACGCCTCGGCCACGGCCGATTTCGGCTTCTGCAACACGTAGAAGTCGCGGTCGATTACCGAGCCGTCGCCTTTGACCCGCTTTCGATCCCGCCTTCCCGATCCCGGGATGGTGGGGATGATGCCCAGACAGGGGGCGCCCAGAAGGCTCTCCGCGTCCAGAGGACCCTTGATGGTGTTGTCCAGCATCTCCACCAGGAAGGCCAGCCCGATGCCCATGAAAAGGCCCAGCAGGCCACCCACGGCGAGGCTCAGTTTCATGTCCGGCCGCGCCGGCCGTTCAGGGACTCGCGCAAGCTCCTGGATCCGCACATTGTTCGTTTCGACCTGGGCGCTGAGGCTGGTTTCCATGTACCTGTTGCGGACCTGGTCATAGACCTCGGTGGCGTCCTTCTTGTGTTCCGCCAGGGTGTTGTACAGTACCTGCAGCGTGGCCATCCGGGACAGGTCCCTGTTGGCGTCGGCCAGCAGGGCATTTACCTGTTTGAGGGTGTTCGCGGCCTCCTCATAGTCACCCTGCACCACGGCGAGCCGGGCCTCAACCTCCTTCCTGAGGGTGTCTTCAAGCTTGCTGATCTGGATGTCCAGGGACTTGATTCTGGGATGTTTGTCGCCGTATGTGACCGATTCCGAGGTGCGCTGGTCCTTTAGAGCGACTATCCGATCTTTCAGGTTGGACACGAAAGAACTGGACAGGAGGTCCCCGAGCGGTATTGAAAAGAGGTCCTTGGCCTTTGCAACTTTCTTGGCGCGGGCCCTCTTGGAGTCGAGCTCGGATTTCTGAACCAGGAGCAACCCCTGTTTGTTGTTGAACAGCCGGATACGCTCCTGAATCGTCGACATCCGGGTATCGAACGAGCCCACGTTGTGTTTCTTTTCGAATTCAAGGACCTTCTGGTCGGCCCTCTCCTTTGCGATCCTGTATTTTTCCACCATCTTTTTGAGTTCGGAGTTGGCTTCCCGCATGACGGACCTGCGGTAAGCGATGTTCTGCTCGCGATAGGCGAACACCACCTCGTTTACCAGTTCCGCGGCCCTCTGGGGATTCGAGTCGTCCACGCTGACCATGATCATGGTGCTGTCCCGCACCGGCTCGACAAAGATGTGGCCTTGAAGCGTGCGCGCCGGCACCTTGTCCGCCAGAAGCCTGCGCCGCTCTTGTTCACTGATGGTCTGTCCGGGCTCGATGCCCAGAAAATCCGGGTCCTCGTCCAGGTGCAGCTTGGTGACAACGCGCTGCGCGACGTCCAGGCCGGTGATGACCTTGACCTGGGTCTTGAAATACTCCTTGGCGAGCCAGTAGTTGTTCGACCCCAGCTCGACGACCTCCTTTACCCCGGAAAGGACGCGTGGAGGAGCGTGCTCTACGATCAGCACCGCGGTCGCCCGGAATATCGGCGTTTTTTGCTTGGTGTACACGATCACCGCCGCCAGGACCGCGATGAAGGTGAGGATTGCCCACCAGCGCCTCTTGTTGAGGACGTAGGTGAATTTCTTGATCTGATGCCCGATGTCGGCACGGGTCTGCGGCCCGGCGTTGTTCGAATTCTCCAAGAGGCTCCCCGAAGGCTTCGGCCGGCCGGATCATATCGGTTGAGACGCGTCGGCGCAACCTGTGGCGGGTCCCGGCTATATCGACAGCACGATCCTGTCCACGGCCGAGCGCAGAAAGGGCCTGTAGACACGGGATGCGTCCCATTCCCGATAGGCCCTTACCATGTTCATTACGTGCTCGCGCCCCACATTGCCGGCGAAATCCTTCAAGGGGTCAGCGAGGTCTGAGTTCGCGAAACGGTCG
>JAADHL010000225.1 GCA_013151875.1 Deltaproteobacteria bacterium | reverse complement strand
CGCTGCTGGACCCCCTGGTGGATCAGGTCGTCGTCGTAAAACAGCAGACCCACGTTGTCAACGCCCGCGAACATCACGACCTCTCCCGTGACCGTGTCCGCGATCGCCACCACTCTTGAATACACGCTGTCGTGGATTCCCTCGGATTTTCTACAGTTTTCCTCTGCGCCGCCGCAGAACCCGAATCCGCCCATCAGAGTCGGGTGGTCCGGATTGATGTCCTGCATTGCAACGCCCGCGGCATAGCGCGTTGTGAACTTCTTTCCCTCGGGCAGGCGGGGCAGGGACTCCCAGTCGATATCGGCCATGGAGCCCGTGTCGTTCACGTCTGGGACCGTCGCCGCATCCGGGGCGTCGATAACGGTTGTGTCGGCCTGAATCCCTTGGTCGCCCCCGGAATCGTCCGTTTGCGAACAACCCGCGGCCGTTGCCAGGAGCGTGGACAGAGCAAGCATCACCGTCACATTCATGGATCGTTTCGTTTGCGCTTTCATTGGTATTGCTCCTATTTGCCTTCTCTTCGAAGGTAAGTCTCGGTAAACCTGGAGCCCTCGAGACCCGCGTTGCTGAAGACATCGTAGGTGGGGAAGGCGGTTGCCTGGGTTCTTTGAATATCGATGACCACGGTCAGGGCGATCGGGGGAGGATCGGTGTCCATGTCGGGCGAGTCGTTGTAGGCGTTTATAGCCACCTTCCACAGATGGCCTTCCTCGTCGTACGCCTCCTTGATCGGGATGTAGAATGTCTCGGCGTCAACGTACATGACGGTCCGTTTGTAGGGACAGGTCCAGAATGGCTCCTTGGACCGCTCTTCGAGTACGTAGACCGGTCTGGGCTCCCAGTCCATGAACGGGTTCCAGTGGGGCGCGTTGTCGAAGTCGAACGTGAGGGCCGTTTTATCCGCCCCCAGCGGGATGCGGGCATGCATCGGCGCCATGATGGTCCGCTTTCCCAGCAGCTTCCAGTAGGACCACTCGGGGTATCCGGCGTAGCCTCGCACGTCCTCGTACAGCATGTCCGTCTTGTTCCAGGGCACGCCCTTCGCGCCGAAAGTCAGTTTCAACGTGCGGCGCATCCGCGGGATGTACAGATATCCCCTTTGGTCCAGAGGTTCCTCGAAGCGATAAAACAGGGCCGCAAGCCCCGCCTTGTCATACGGTTCTTTCGCCCATGTCAGCGAGGCGTACTGGATCTGGCGGCCGGCAAAGGAAGGGATTTCAGGCAAAGGCTCTATATCCGTGCGATGCATGGCCCGGCTGATGTAGTTCCAGCGCCATTCCTCGGTCCGGTGGACCCCCCGATCCGCGTCTATCCACAAGACACCAAAGCGCAGGCCTCCATCGTCACCCAGGTAGTTGAAGTTGTAGTCCCAGGCCACTTCGTCGCCGTTTTGCGGGTGAGGGAAGGGCAGGCCAGCCAGGTAACCGTCGATGCCCTTTTTGCGGATGCTCTTCCCGGTTTTGACTATGCGCGCCTTGCCCAGGTTGGCGGCTGTGGCCCTGATGTAGCCCCTCGATGGATGGATGGGGCGATAGGCCGCTGTCCTGAGTTTCAGTCCGAATTTCTCGATCAGTCCGGCAATGGAGTCTGGAATCCAGGGCGCGATCTTTTGCCATGTCCGGGAATCAATGGTCTCGCCGGCCTTGTATTCGGGCACTGCCTTCAGATCCGGGGCGAACCCAACTGCATTGGTCCAGTTTTCCGCCGTGAAATCCGACGCCGGCTTCTCATCCGCTGTGGCATGTTGAACCACCAGGAACGACAGAGCCGCGATTACAAAACCCGAAACGCCGATTCCGGGCCGGCGATGTACGATCGACGATGTACGATCGACGTTCATCTAGAACTGATACCTCACCCGCAGATTAACCCCGATCCGCGAACAGACCCAGGGCGTGGTAGGGCTTGTTGCCCCAGAACCCGGTTACCGCCAGATCGATCCTCCAGTGGTCCCCAGGAGATATTGCCAGTTGCGCGCTCACGAATCCACTGTTGGACACCGGCAGCCACACTCTGCTGCGCGCCCACGACCGCCATTCCCAGTCGTTCGAGGGCAGCCATGTCACCACTATTCTTGGCGTAAGCAGGCCGTTCAGGTAGGTGGTGAATATCGACGCGCTGAGTCTGTAGGAATACTTGCGCGTCCGGGTGCTGTCGTAACCGGGTACGTCCAGCAGGCAGAAGCCCAGACTGGGATTGCCGCATTGGCTTTCAGTCAGGTTCTTTACACCGGGGACTATGGTGTGCTGGAACTGCAGGGCGATGATCAACGGTTCGTCGGGGTTCAAAAAGCGGACGATCGCGGGCTGCTGTATGGTTATCGCGTAGTTGATGGTCAACTCTTTTTTACTGGCGAACACGAACCGGTTCCCGAAGTCGGGGTCCGGCTCCAGTCTTTGAGGTGTCAACGAACTTACCGGATACGACCGGTCCGGCTCGATGAGGCCCTCGATCCGGATGAACGTGGATGCGGGGAAAGGGACATCGGTTTCTATGGCGAATCCTATCTGGTGTTGTCGCGGGTAGCCCACGTAAACGTCTACGCCGGTAAAATCGGTGGAGGTCACGTAGTATTCGGGAATGGGTGGCGAGAGTTGGTGGCCGTAGTAGTAGGCCAGCGTGTAGCCGAAATGGTTGCCGATCTCACCCTTCCACCGAACACCCACGCGGCTGTTTTTTGGGTGCTGCTCTGGATATTTGAAGTGCTTTTTATGGATCTTGCGCGGCATGACCGACACATCGCCCTGCATCGGCGGCGGCGGCAGGCCCCACGCGCCCACGAAGGTCAAGGGGAAGGTCACGGTGTCCTCGGGCCTCTCGATGAAGGGGACCATCGGGACCCATACCACCTCCAGACCGCCCTGCATGGCCGGGATTTCGAGCAGGGCGCGCAGCATCCACAAGGGGACCCGGTTGTCCTCCCAGTTTTCCAGGGGACCGAAGTGCCATGACGCGTTGGTGGGGTTGATCACGTCCAACAGACGGTAATTGCCCGACTCGCCCCACGACACAAGTTGCCGGCCGATGCGGAAGCTCAGGATATCCAGGGGTTTGATGTCAAAGTAGAACTCGCGCAGGTCCGCTTCGTTATAGAAATTTTCGTGGACCCAACGGACCCTTTTGTCAGGGTCCTGAAGGTAGCCGGGCTCCGGCACCTGTGCGTCGCGGTCCACTGAAAGCGGCGCGGACAGCACGCCGCGGAATGTGGCGTGCAGGGACAGTTGCGGCAGGGGCCGCCAGTCGGTCTCGATCTGGAAGGTGTTGCGCAGCATGGACAGCCTGCCCAGCTTATTGCCGTGACCGGAAGGAAAATCCTCTTTCGGTTCGCATCTGGTGCAGGTGGCCGTGGCGTTTTTGTCCGGAGAAATGAAGATGCCGGTCTGGTTCTGGATGAAACCGTGGGCCTCGAACACGGGCTCTTCCCACGGGTCCACCGGCTTTCCGTTTGCCCACGTGGGCACTGCGGCCAACGCCAGAACGCCTATGATCCACGACCGTTTCAAGTCCGGCTTACCCTTGCTTCAAAGACCAGGTTCAATGCTCCTTGGGACCCACGCACTTCGGGTCGACGGGCGTGGGGTTGGCCGTCAGGTCCGGCAGGAATTCGTCCACATAGATGTTGCCGATGGAAAGCGCCCCTGGGTAGGCGCGCAGGGTCACGGACCCCAGCACCGTGGACGGGTCGTCTTTCAGCATCGCGGTTACGGTGTATTGCCCAATCGGCATGTCCGCCACCATGTACCTGCTGTTGTTCGAATGGGTCATGTCGGCCACAGCCAGCGAGATCGGCATGTCCGTGATCGTGTCGAAATATCGGATCCCACAGAAAGTGGCCTTGTCGTCCGCGTTCTTTTTCTCCTTGAGGACCTTGCCGTTTTCGTCCGTTACCTGGATGATCGCGCACCCCACGAACTCCTCTTCACCCTGAGCGTTCCTCCAGTACAGGGTGCCGGCCAGGTGGCCGTAGGTGGCAGGGTCTCCCTCCTCGATGAATGCCGTCGACAGGGCCGCGAAATAAGTCAGTTCGTTGACCGCGTAGATCTTTTTTCCCTTGTCGTCGGACTTCACGTTGAACTGGTACGAATCCTTGAACTGCATGTATCCGCTTTCGTCCTGGCCCGACGCCTTGAACCCGACCAGTATTCCTGGAGGAAGGTCCAGGTTGATGGCGCCTTCCGGTCCCGATTTGAACGGCGGAAACTTCACCGGGTCATAAGGCTCGCCGGTTTCGTTGTTCAGGACCTCCAGGTCCACCCCCGCCTTGGGCGCCTTTGACTTGAAGTCCACCAGGATGCCCTGGAACGTGGTGTTGGTGGAGGAGGTATCGGTCACGATCCCGTTGTCGCTCCCTCCGGAGTCGCTTCCGCATCCGACGGCCATCATCAGGATTGCCGAAAACACGACTGAAACAAATGTCTTCATCGTCTAGTCTCCTTTTTTACGCCTCGCCTTTTCGGGCCAGGTCCCGGTGAAGCAACAGTCCGCGCACCAGCGCCAGAAGCAGCCGGTTGGTTTCACATGGTACATGATGCCGATCCGCATATTCCTGTATTTTTGCGTTGAGGAACTCCATTTCCAGCGGATTTCCCGCCTCGAAGTCCATCAACATTGACGCCTTGTGTCCCCCGGAACCATCCAGGTATTCGAGGGCGTGCGCCACGAATCCGTCCTCGTAGACATGTCCTTCGGCCTTCGCCACCTCCATGAAGTCCTTCATGAGCCGCACCACTATTTCGCGCGTCTCGGGGGTCTCCATGATGTGGTTCATGGGCAGCCGCGTGATCACCGATACAGGCATCAGGCATGCGTTCAGTATGGTCTTGCGCCAGGCCTTGTTGCGGATATCGGCCACATACTCGGTCGGGAGTCCCGCGTCCGTAAAGAGTTTTGCGATGTTGATCGCCCAATTACTTGATTCCTGATCCAGGCACCCAACGTGGTTCGGCGGGTGGAAGAATGTAGTCCGCACCCTCCCGGGACCGGTCACGGCCCCAGCATAGTTTACGACCCCGCGAAACACCCGTGTTCGCGGGAACAGCTCGGCCAGGACTTCCTCGGTATCAAGGCCGTTCTGGAAGCTCATGACGGCCGCTTCGCCGTCGTCGCAGGCGGCCATGTCGTCCGCAACACGTCGTAGGGCCGTTGATTTTACGCAAATGACCACCAGGTCCTGACCGAGGTCCATCATCTCCCTGATGGTCGAAACAGCGGCCATGGGCAGGGCCCGCACGTTCAGGATCCCATCAACGCGAATCCCATGTTCGCGAACAGCGTCGATAACCGGTTGGAACACGTCCACGACACAGACATCTTTGCCCGCGTTGGCCAGATGCGCGGCCAGAACGCTGCCAACGACCCCAGAGCCGATGATGCCTACCTTTTCCGGTACGTCTTTCATAGTGCCACGAACGCGAGCCTGAACGCCGCTGGCAGTCTTACAAATGGCAGATCCCATGTCAAGGACTGGTGAATCGAATATCAGCCCTTATTTTTCATGCCGCTCAGGATCTTTTCAGGGGTGATGGGCAGGTCCATGCACCGATAGCCCGTGGCCCGGTGGACAGCATCGGCGATGGCCGGCGCCGTGGGCGACACCATGCCCTCGCCCGCCTCCTTTGCGCCCATGGGCCCCTCTGGTTCGTAGGTCGGAACGCAGGCCGAGACGCCGTGCGGCATGTCCAGGGCCGTGGGAATCTTGTAGTCCAGGAACGTGTCGTTGACCGTGACGCCGCCGTCCATGACCAGTTGTTCGGACAGGGCGTAGCCCAGGCCCATGTGCAGCGAACCCTCCAGTTGGCCCTCAACGGACTTGCTGTTGATGACCGTGCCGCAGTCGTGCGCGGTCCACATGTTCTTTACGTCAACCAGACCGGTCCGCTGATCCACCTGAACCTCGGCCACCTGGGCCCCAAAGCTGAACGCCGGCGTGACAAGCCCTTTCCTGCGGGGGGTGTAGGAGCCGCGCACCACCAGGGCCTTGCCGCGATTGGTCTTTTGGACCATTGCCACGGCTTCGCCGAAGGATACGCCCCTCTCGGGTTTGCCCACGGCCTGGACCCGCCCCCCTTTGCACTCCAGGTCGTAGATCACGTTCAGGTTGAATCTGGCGGAAACCGCGCCGAACAGTTGCTCCTTTATTTGACGGGCCGCGTCGATGACCGCGTTTCCCGCCATCAGGGTCACCCGACTGCCCCACGTGCCCAGGTCCGCCTGGGGAGTCATGGCGGTGTCGGCCGTCGTCAGCCTGATGTCCTGCATGGCAAGCCCCAGTTCCTCGGCCAGGATTTGTTTCAGCACGGTGTCGGATCCCTGCCCGATGTCGGACGCCATGGTCAACAGATGAACCGTTCCGTCGGCGAAGGCCCTCACCTCCGCGGTCGAGAACGCGTACTGGGTGTTGAACCAGTTGAACACCCCGCCCGAAATGAAGCTGTAGCAGCCGATCCCGACGCCGTATCCTTTCTTTTTGGATTTCCGTTTTTTCTTCCAGTCGCTCATGACGGCGACGTTTTCCAGGCATTCGCGGAAACCGCAGCTTGAAATGGTGGCCACGTCGGGGATCTCGTCGCCGGGTACCTGGGCGTTCTTCAGGCGCAGGTCGATAGGGTCGATGCCCAGTTCCTCGGCGGCCAGGTTCATCTGGGTCTCGGACGCGAACAGGGACTGGGGGGCGCCGAATCCCCGCATGGCGCTGGCCGGGGGCTTGTTGGTGTACACGTGCAGGCCCAGAAAACGGTATGCGGGATACCTGTAGAGCATGGCCCCGAAGTTGCCGCACAGAAAGGTTGCGGTGGGTCCCATCGCATTGTAGGCCCCGCCGTCCAGCAGGATCTTCAGGTCCTTGGCGAGAAGGGTACCGTCCTTTTTGAACCCGACCTTCGATATCAGCTTCATGGGGTGTCTGCGCCGCCCAGTGGCCAGTTCCTCACGGCGGGTCAGTGTGAATTTTACGGGCTTGCCGGTGCTACGCGCCATGAACGCCGCGCAGAACTCCCAGGGCCTCAGCTCCATCTTTCCGCCGAATCCCCCGCCCACCGTGGGTTTGATCACGCGGATGTCGTTTTCGCGCATTTTCAGCGTGGAGGCCAGCAGACATTGGACGATATAGGGCACCTGAGTGGACGTCCAGAGGGTGATTCTGCCGTCCTGGTCGCACTGGGCCACCGACGAGCACGGTTCCAGGTAGGCGTGGCTCACTGCCTGGACCGTGAACGTGTCCTTGCGTACGTAATCAGCCTCCTTGAATGCGGACTCAACATCCCCGTACCGGATCTTGCGGTCCAGGCTTACGTTGCCCTCGACCTCGTCGTGCACCAGGGGCGCGCCTCTGCGCATGGCTGCGTCTACGTCGAAGACCGCGGGCAGTTCCTCGTATTCGACGCTGATCAGGCCCAGAGCCTCTTCGGCCGTGTCCCGATCCACGGCGGCAACGGCCGCCACCTCGTCGCCGATAAAGCGGACCTTGTCCCTCGCCAGCGCGTATTCGTCCTGGAGGTTCGGGAAAAGCCGCCAGTTGCCGTACCTGACCGGGGGGATGTCCGCGCCGGTGATGACGCTCTTTACGCCGGGCAGCGCCTTGGCCCTGCTGGTATCGATGTTCAGGATGCGGGCGTGGGCCACCGGGCTCCTCAGCAGCCTGCCGTGCAGCATGCCGGGCAGCTTGATGTCATCGGTGTAAGTCGCGGAACCAGTGGCCTTGGCGCGTGCATCGGTCCTGGGAACGCCCTTTCCGACGATATCGAACGCGGCCATTGTCAGTCCCCTTTTGCCCTTGCCGCGGCCTCACCAAGGGCGCGCTCGACCAGCACCCCGACAGCTTGTCTCCGGTAGGACGCCGAGGCCCTCACGTCCGAAATGGGCTTCGACTCCTTTGCGGCGGCCTCCCCCGCCCTGGCGAAAAGCGCCGCGGATGGTCTTTTTCCGGCCAGTATCGCTTCGGCCTTTGATGCGCGCATCGGAACCGGACCAACGGATCCCATCACGATGCTTGCCTGGGCTATCCGTGATGACTCCAGTCGGACGAACACGCCCGCGCCCACCGCGCTCATGTCCACCCTGCTCCTTTGCGACAGGCTCAGATAGGAGGCGCCCGACCCCTTCGGCGGCACCGGGACGGTCACCGATGTCACGATCTCGCCAGGGCCAATGACGGATTGTCCGGGTCCCTTGAAGAAATCTTCCAAGGGCACGCAACGTCCGCCATTCCGGCTTTCGACTACGGCTGTCCCTCCCATGGCAATCAACGTGGGAGCGTTGTCCGCGCAGGGCGATGCATTGCAAAGGTTGCCGATCACCGTGCCCATGTTGCGCACCTGCACGTTGGCGGTCGCCAGGGCAGCGTCCCTCAGTGCGGGATAATGTTTCGTTACGGCCGGATGCCCGGCGAAGTCCGACAGCAGCGCGGTCGCGCCGATGAAAAGGCCTTTTGTGGTGTCGAAGGATATGAGGTCGAGTCCCTTGACTGCCTTGATTGCGATGACCGCCGTGGGTGTCACCGCCCCCGCCCGTATCTTGAGCAGGAGGTCGGTGCCTCCGGCCAGCAGACAGGCATCAGGGCCGTACTCGTCCAGCAGGCGCAACACCTCGTCCAGGCTTTTCGGGGCGAAGTATTCGAATCGGACGATCACTTCATCTTCCTCGCGGCGGCGTCCACCGCGGCCACTATCTTGTCGTAACCCGTGCACCTGCACAGGTTTCCCGACATGGAGGCCCTGATCTCCCGCTCGGTCGGCGCGGGGTTGCGGTCCAGCAGGTATTTGGCCGACAACTCCATGCCCGCGGTGCAGAAACCGCACTGGATCGCGCCCTCTTCGATGAAAGCCTCTTGAATGGGGTGCAGTTCCTCGCCCGAAGGCGCCAGGCCCTCAACCGTGCGTATGTCCTTTCCAGCGGCCTCGACCGCCAGGGTCAGACAACTGCTGACCGTACGGCCATCCAGCAGGACCGTGCAGGCCCCGCAGTCACCAGTCCCGCACCCCAGTTTGGTCCCCGTGAGATTCAGGTCCTCCCTCAGCACCTCGTTCAGGGTCCGCCACGGGTCCACTGCCACTTGGTAGCTGTCGCCGTTCACCTTCAATTCGATCACGTGCTTCATGGTCTGTTCACGATTCTTTTTTCATTATTCTGAGCCCTGATCTTTGTAGTGTCTGGAGGCCGCCAGGTCAAGAAGATTCGGTGTCGAATCTCAGGCGATCGGGGACGCTCAGCGTGTTCAGTCGAACGAAGTCGTCCCGCACCTACGACACCTTGATTCTCACATCGACTGCGGCGGGGGGCGTGCCCTTGGGGTAGGCAAAGATCGGGTTGAGGTCCATTTCAGTGATGGACGGGAAGTCGGCGGCCAGCCGCGAAACCCTGATCAGCAGGTCCTCCACGGCTGTCAGGTCCACGCCAGGTTTGCCGCGCACCCCTTCCAGAACCGGGTAGCCCTGGATGCCCTCCATCATTTCGCGCGCCTCGGGGCGGCTCAGGGGGGACACCGCGACCACCACGTCCTTGAGGACCTCGACAAAGATGCCGCCCAGGCCGAACATGACCAGGCTGCCCAAGCCCGGCGAGGCCGTGGCCCCGATGATCAGTTCGGTGCCGGCCTGCTTCTGTTCCATCACGAGGAACGACGGGTTGCCGCCCGTGAAGCGCGCCTTCATGTCGGTGAATGCGTCCGCCAGACTGTCAGCGTCCCCTATGTCCAGGACCACGCCGCCCTCGTCGGATTTGTGGATCACGTCCGCCGAGTCCACTTTGAGCACGCATGGAAAGCCGACTTTGCCCGCCGCCGCGGCAAGGTCCACTTCCCCGGCAATCGCCGCCACCCTGGGA
>JAADHL010000159.1 GCA_013151875.1 Deltaproteobacteria bacterium | reverse complement strand
TCGAGGTGATTTGCGGCCCCATGTTTTCGGGCAAGAGCGAGGAATTGATCCGCCGTCTGCGCAGGGCCCGGATTGCGCGACAGAGGGTTCAGGTGTTCAAGTCCTCGCTGGACGACCGCTACGATGAGCAACAGATCGTGTCGCATTCCGAACAGGCGCTGCAGGCGGAGGTCGTCAAGTCGTCGCAGGAACTGTGGGATCACGTGGACGACCGCGTGGAGGTCCTGGGAATCGACGAGGTGCAGTTTTTCGACGATGGGATCGTATCTGTGTGCGAAAAGCTGGCCAACCTGGGAAAGCGGGTGATCGTAGCCGGACTGGACCTGGACTACCGTGGGCAGCCCTTCTACCCGGTGCCGCATCTCATGGCCGTGGCCGAGTACGTTACAAAGGCCCTGGCCGTATGCTCGCGTTGCGGAGCGCCGGCCAGCAGGTCCCAGCGGATAATGGCCAGCGACGAGAGGATAGTGGTCGGGGCAATCGAGTCCTACGAGGCCCGGTGCCGCCACCATTTTGAACCCGAAATGGCGGCGCAATTGGCCATGGAATTGAAGGACTGACCATGCGGGCGGTCGACATGAAACGGCGCAATCCGTCGATTGCCCATTCTTTCTGTCCAAGCCCCTTTTCTTTTCAGTCATAGATGTCTACAATCCTTCGGACTTGGCTCGTTCCGGGAGGTCTGTTCCAATGAAGCGCGCAGTTGCCCTGTTGCTGATTCTGTCGCTGGTCGCCATGGGCTGTTACTCGACCTATCAGATTCCGAGGACCGAGTTGCAGAAACTCCAGTCATCCGAAACCGGGACCGCAGTAGTCAAGGGCGTCGACGGCGAGGACCTGGTCGTCGAGCAGGACACCAGATTGTTCGTCCGTTCCAAGGGCGGCAAGCGCTATCCCATTACTCCCTTCAACTTCAAGATGACCGAGTCACAGCTCGTTGCGTCCGACCGCGACTATATCCTTGATATGAACGGCCTCGAACAGGATGGCGAGGTCGACAACCTGAGCATCTGGAAGACGGCGTTGCTCGGCACCCTGGGCGGCCTGGTCCTTTCCGGAATCATCGTGTGGGCCGTCCTCGAGGGTAGGAGCTCCGGCTCCTCCCAGGGTAACTGATCGATTGCGTGCCTTTCTCCTCTGAAAAGAAACGCCCCCACAGACTCATCGTGGCCCTCGCGGCTTCCCTTGTCGTGGCCTCTCTTGCTGCCGTTGCCGGGTGGATCGCCCTTCCGCGCATCATCGAATCCCGGATTGCCTCGACTGTTTCCGCGCTGTCCAATCGCGTCCCGGGAACCCTGGCCCATGGTGAAATAACATTGCATGAAGGCTGGAAGGTGGACATCGACAGCCTGGACTGGGTGTCCGGTGAGGACTGGTCGCTTCAGGCCAAAGACCTCGCCTTCACTGTGGATCCGATATCCATCCTGTTCGGAAGGCCCAGGCTGGATGAGGTGGACGTGGGTCATGTTTCCATCCGCCTGGGCAGGCCCGGCGCCCCCTTCAAGGGTCCTGCCGAGGCCCTCGCCCGTGTTCGGACGCTCCTTCACCCCGGCGGTTCGAACGGTGGAGGTGCAAGGCTTGGCGGACGGCTCATCGGGGGAGGCGCCGTTCCTCGCCTGAAGGTTCGCGCAGTGAAGGCCGATGTCCAGATTGACGGGCCCTGGGCCGTTACCGTGTCCGGAGGGGTGTTTGACGTAGGCCCCCCCGTCGATTCACTGGATGGTGCATCAGCGGTCTTGAAATGTGAAATTGATTTCAGTTTCAGGGACGGAGTCGCACGCAAGCTCAACGTAGAAGGACTCATGGACCCTTCGGCCGGTGTCCGCAAGTTGACGGCCGACGTGGATCCCCCGGTGGATTTCGAAAAAGGCGGGTATGGCGCCAGTCTGTCAGGCCTGTCGTATAGGCCCGGGGAACTGCACGTCCTGAATCCGTCATGGAGCCTGGAAAAGACGTTTGCGTTGACGGCCGACGAGATCGCATTCAGATGGGGCGAGAACCAGGATGTGGGGGGCGGACGTCCTGATGAAGCCGGCCCGGAGGTCCTTGCCTTGCCCAAACAGTTGAGAGCCCTGATGAAGGGCCTCAGGATTGTTCAGGTCGAATTCTTCCGCCCAATCGTCAACATCGAGTTGCCTGGGCTTGGCGACACCGCGTCCGTGAACGTCGGATCGGCCAAAGCCGCAAAAGACGGTGGGAGGAAGGAGGGCGTGTTCCGCAGCGACGTCGAGCGGATGACACGGTTTATCGAGAGGGGGCTGGGAGTATTTCGCCGCGACCTTTCTCGATTGGCCGCCCGCCTTCCACCCGGGAAGGTCCTGGTTCATGGCGCCACCATCAGATACCTGACGGACGGCAGGCCGGTCCCTGGTCCGTCATCCTCGCTGGCGAACCTGGACGCCACGGTGGCCAGGACGCTTGTGACCGGCCGGGTGACTGGTCGCTTGAGGTTCGAATGCCCCGAGGCAACATCCGGGGCCAACGAGGTCGACTTCGACCTGGATCCCATCAAGGGCGACGGCAAGGTTACCGTGCGGGCCTCCTATCTGCCCCTTCACCCGTACCGGGGGTTCATGCCCAAATGGTTCATCGTGGCGCCCGGCACCATACTGAAGGATTGCGATCTGGAAATGCGGATGGAGGGCGGCGACGGGAAGCTGGAGATCGGCGGCGGTCTGAAACTGGCGCATGCGGGCCTCTTTATTCCCGGTCTGGCGTCCAGGCCGCTGCATGACATGGAAATATCGCTCGCCGGGCGGTTCAGTATCGAGGGCCGCGAGGGCAAACTGGGCCTCCATGACGGTCTGCTGGGGGTTGGCGCCATCAGGATGCCGTTCAGTATCGATATCACGTCCATGGAGAACGGACCGGAGGTGAAGCTGGAGGCCAGGATAGAGAGGCTCAAGGCGCAGGACCTCATAGAATCCATTCCGAAAGAAATGATACCGGCCCTGGAGGGCGTCCGTTTGTCCGGCTCGTTCGCTGCATCGCTCAAGCTGGACGTGAACACCAGGGACATGAAGGCCCTGAAATTTGATTTCAAGCCGGACGTGGCGGACCTGAGGGTGCTGGACCCCGGTAAGGGGGCCAATCTCCAGTTGCTGCAACACCAGTTCCTGCACCGGATAGAGGAGAGCGGCGGCAGGGTGGTCAGGCGCTTCATCGGACCGTCATCTTCATCATGGGTCTCGCTGGATGAGGTGCCGCGCTACCTGATATCCGCGCTCACCACCAGCGAGGATTCCCAGTTCTTCAAGCATCACGGTTTCTCGCTTGGTGGGATCCGCAGGTCCCTGCGCGTGAATTTGGAACGCGGCGGTTTCTACCAGGGGGCCAGCACCCTTTCCCAGCAACTGGTCAAGAACCTGTTTCTGTCCAGCGAAAAGACCCTGGCCCGCAAGCTGCAGGAGGCGTTCATCACCTGGCAGTTGGAGCGTTTCCTTTCCAAGGACAGGATCCTCGAACTGTACCTCAACGTGGTCGAGTGGGGTCCCGACAGCCACGGACTGCGGGAGGCCGCGATGCACTATTTCGGCAAGACCCCGTCCGAGCTGAGCCTGCTGGAGGCGGCGTATCTGGTTTGCATCATCCCGAATCCCAGGGGATATCATGCGTATTACGAGCGCGGAGTCGTGCCACCGGCGTTCATGCGCAGGGTCAGAAGACTGCTGAAGGAGATGGCCGCCAGGGGACTCCTGTCACAAGAGAATCTGGAACGGGCCCAGGGACAGCGGATCCGTTTCGCCCTGACCACTCCGACAAAAGATCAGAATACCGGGACCGGAGAAGACGATTCGGACGGCGAATTCTCGGATGACTGATTGTTCAGGGGGTTGATGGAATCGGGTGGATCAGTGTCCCAGGTTGCGGGTCCGCTTGAGTTCTTCCTTGATCTTGCCGTACTGCACATCCCAGGCGCTGGTGCCTTCCTGGAGGTTCTGAATCCGGCGGCGCACCTCGTTGTCCAGTTCCTCGTCGGCGGCCAGGTGCTTTCTGAGAACGGGGGTGATCTGAAGCGTCAGCTCGTTGTCCATCCCGTAGACTTCTTCCACGTGACGGCTGTGGATAAGGGTTTCGATGAGTTGAGCCGTTAGGTATTCGATGGCGTCATCGTCGATCTGGAATCCCTTTTCCTTGGCTATTTGTGATTTGATTTTACGCAGTTCCGTATAGTCACGTTTCTGCGCGGCGATTATGTCCCTGGCCCGATCCGTGATTTCCCGCTCGGCCCGGATGTACTCCTTCAGAACGGATTCCACGTCCAGTTGGACTTCGTGCATCTCGCTGTCCTGGACCTCTATGGCTCCGGATGTGGTCATGGCCGTGACCAATTCCTGAGCTATTACAGGTACCTTGCCGCTGAAAAGTCTCATAGGACCTCCCATGATGTCCGCCGGGCCATACTGGAACGCCGGCCCGAAGGCTGCGGGAAATTATCATACCTACCCTGCCTTTTCAACGATTTTGTCATCTTATTATTTCATCGAGGGAGAGGTTCAGTGTCAGAAACAGGCAAGTTCGACCTCCGACGGAACCGCCTCCGGAACGGGGGCGAATTCGATCGGCTCGGTTCCTTTCAGATGGGGAATCACGAGGCCACCCTCCCTTGCCAGAAGGCCGGTGGCGGTGTCGATGGCTACCTCGACAACTCCATCGGGGGGCGTGGCAAGGTCGTCAATCACCGGCATGCCGCTGGTGGCCTTGCCCATGAACGCAATCCAGGGCGGCAGGGCGGTATCCGATCCATAGACCCGGCCCGACACTCTGCTTCGGCCCAGGTAACGGTCCCGGCGGTCCTCTCCCACCCATGAAACCGCGGCAATTTCCGGGGTCCAACCCACGAACCATACGTCGTAGGGCAGGGTGCCGGTCTTGCCGCACACCGGGCGACCCAATTTACGCGCCCTTTTGCCGGTGCCGTAGTTGACGACCCTGCGCAGGTTGGCCGAGGTGATCCACGCCACTCCTTCCGTTATCGAGCGCCGCGCGGCCTCGGGGCCGGAAGCCACCTCGCGGGCAATCGAATCAACCAGGGAAATCGTCGGGTCCCTGGACGACCTGTGGTCACGCAGTATGCGGCCCTGCGAGTCACGAACGACCTTGATGAAGGTGAAGTCCGGTCGTATCCCCCGGTTGGCGAAGGTTGCGAACACATGCAGGAGTTCGCTTGGAGTGGCGTCCACGCCCAATCCCTCCGCGGGAAAACCCTCGAACGGTCTGCTCAGACCCAGTCGTGACGCCCATTCGTTGAGCCCGGACACGCCGACCCTGTCCAGCACCATTTTGAATACACGAAGCGATACATTGTTTTCCGACCGTGTAAGGGCCTGATACAGGGTCATGTCCTCCACTTCGTGGCCCCTGGTGGGCGTCCATTTTCCCTCACGGAAAGGGACCCCGCTTACGACGGTGGAAGGTGGAACCCCCATGTCATAGGCCTTCGAGTAATAGATGGGCTTTACCGCGCTGCCGATCTGTCTGAACGACGACGTCCGGTTGAATTGGGACAGGTCGAAATCGGTTGTGCCCACCAGGGCCAGCGTATAGCCCGAGCGCGGCTCCACCGCCATCAGGGCCGCCTGGGGTCCGGGAAATTGTCTCAGCGCGAAAAACGGTCCGGATGGACCGGGATCCTTGTCTTTGGATCGGCGTTTCTTCTTCTTGGGCGGTTTCCCTTGGGACAACAGGATCACATCGCCGGGTTTCAGTGCCCTGGAAACCGATTTCAGCCTGCCGTCCAGGGAGACGCGCCCCGAACGTCTTCTTTTGCCGGTGGCCGGGTCGATTACCTTGAACTCAGTATAGGGCACGGCCCATTTCATGTTCGACAGGGGCAGCAGTCCTTCCATTCCGGGCGTAATCCGTACCCGTGCCGATTTTTTGGAAGCGCTTGTGACAAGGCCCAGAAACAGGACATCCGGCGGAATCGCCTTGGCCCATCCCTTTGATTTCAGAAACGCAAGGTTTTCATGGGTGAATGAATCCCATTTTTCCTTGGGCAGTCTGGCCAGAGGTCCTCTAAAGCCCTGTCTGCGTGACAGGGAAGCAGCGGCCTTGAAAGCGGCTTCCTGGGCGATTCGTTGCAGACCCAGGTCGATGGTGGACACAGCCGTAATGCCGCCTTTGGATTCCAGCAGCCCCTTACCCTTGTCCCCCTCCTCCAGCGACTCAATCAGGCCCATCAGGTCCATGGCCGGCACGGGGGCGCGGTCCCCAAGGTTGTCTTTGCGTCGGACGGTGGTGATCTTTTCCGCCAGCGCGGCATCAGCCAGGCGCCGGTCGATGAAGCCGGAATCCAGCATCCGGCGTATCACCCGGTCACGCCTTGCCCTGAGTTCGGCCGGGTTTTTTGCTGGATTCACCCGGTTCGGGGTCTGGGCCGAGGCCGATATTGCCGCGGCCTGGGCCACGGTAAGCTCGGACACGTCCTTGCCGAAATAACCCAGGGAAGCGGCCTGGACGCCGTAGTACCGGCTGCCCAGATAGATGAGGTTCAGGTACAGCAGCAGAATCTGGTCCTTGGTGTATATGTCCTCGATACGGCGCGCCACCGCGGCCTCGCGGACCTTGCGGGTGAAGGTCTGTTCGTTGGACAGCAACAGGCTTCTCGCGAGCTGCTGGGTGATGGTGGAGGCCCCCTCCCTGACGCGGCCGGCCCGCAGGTTGGTCCAGATGGCGCGCATGACCCCGTAGACGTCCACCCCTCCATGCTCGAAAAAACGCCTGTCCTCGGACGCGATGAAGGCGTCGACCAGCACGTCCGGAAGGCGTTCGAACGGCAGCAGATAGCGCCGTTGTTCAAAATGTTCGCCCAATACCTGGCCGTGGGCCGCCCGTGCGGTGCTGACGGAGCCGAATTTGATCTGCCTGAACGGTGGAATCGTGGGCAGGTCGCGAGACAGAAAGACATATGCCCCGAACGCGGTCTCTCCCACGATAATCAGGCCGACCATCCCCAACACGACGACCAGGCGCACGCATACCGCCCATGTCCGGTTGCTGCGGGGATTTGTTATCTGGATGCGTCCGATCATGGTCGGACTTTATCATGACAACAGTGGTTTAGCTCCCCGGGCGGCCCGTGAAGACCGCCCGGGGCTTCGTTACGGAAGCATTCAGTTGGCAGGGGCCTCATCGGGCTTGAACCCGGTGATCGTGGCCTTGCCCATCGTGAACTGGAAGCAGACCGAGGCCGCGTCCTTGGTGCCGTCGTTGTCCAGGTCCAGGTCGAACAGCATCGGCAGGAACTGGTCAGCCAGCTTCAGGTAGCTGCAGAACGAGGCAGGATCGGGCACGTTGCAGGCCTCCTTGGCCGCGTCGAGCGCCTGGTCCACCAGTTCTTTCGTCAGCACGCCGGCCAGGACGCCGTCCGTGACCTCCACGCCGTCAGCGCCCTTGTAGGTCACTGTGCCGCTGATCTGGGTGTTGTCGATGGCCAGGACCAGGGGGACCTCCTGGACGCCCAGGGCCGCGAGGTCCAGGGTGAAGATCGAGGGACCGGCCGCCAGTTCATCGCTGATGATGGACGAGTTCGGGAACGAAATCAGGGGATTGCATTCCGGGTCATACGCGGCCGTTTCGATCTGGAAGCTCGATGAGCCGGTCGACTCGGGCGCGCCCACCAGACCCACCAGGGTGAAGTCGGTTTCGTCGTCGTTTACGCCGTTGAACTCGAACAGGATGCCCATGTCGCCGCCCTCGATCGCCTTGGTCAGCTCGGGGTTGATCATGGAGGCCAGGGCCTTGAGGCCGTTGTCGCCTTTGCCGTCGCCCGAGAAGTCCGGGCAGAGTTCACCGACCACGGCGGCGTCGGCGGGGCTCTGGAGGGACGTCAACACGCCTGTCGGGTCCCATGCGCTCGGAAGGTCGCAGGGGCCGACGCATTTGCCCAGATAGCATGTGTCATCGCCGCTGCATCCGGGTGCGCATTCACCGGCGCAGCCGTCATCGCCGCATTCCTTGTCCGTGCACTCAGGGGTGCATTCGCATGATT
>JAADHL010000099.1:1629-9677 GCA_013151875.1 Deltaproteobacteria bacterium | reverse complement strand
GAGGCCGATATTCCCCTCCTGGATAAGGTCCAAAAGAGGCATTCCGCGGTTCATGTAGTGTTTCGCTATCGATACGACCAGCCTCAGATTGGAACGGATCATGCGCGAGCGAGATTCGGTGGCCAGACGTTGAAATCCATCGAGTTCGGTGACCACCGCGGCCAGCTTCCTGCCCCTCAGACCTATCACAAGTTCGGCCGACTTGGCCGATGCCGCGCCCACCAGGATTCCGTGGTCCATGTCGACCGCGCCGAATGCATTGGTATCGGTCCTGTCCTCGGGATTAGGGCCCGCCGCCGAATCCGACAGACGTCCCATCTGCGCCCACAAAGTCTTCAGGACAAGCCTGACAATCCCCGCCCCGAACCTGAATCCCTTGTACTCCGAATGCAGTTCCTCCGGCAGCCATTTCGCCGCCATCTTTCTGGACTTTTCGGCACGTTGGCTTCGGTTGAACCTGGAACGCAGCTTTCTGATCCGCCCGGCGAACACCTCGAGTTCGGCGGTCAGGGATGGGGTCCAGTCCTCGTGGCTGCTCTCTTCCAGGGTGGCTATGTCGGTCAGGGAAACCTCGCCGGAGATCAGTCTTTCGGGAAAGTTGAGCAGCAGGTCGAGGCAAAAGGGGATTTTCGACATGCAGACGAAGGTTCCGCGCAGCCCCTCCTCCATCGCGATGGCCAGGTCCCTCTCCTCGTCACGTGACAAGAGAGGGGCCTCTCCGACATGACCCAGGTAGGCAAGGATCGCATTGGAAGGGGCGTCCTTCGCCGGCCTTCCAGCCACCCTGGTCGTGCCGCGCCGGTCCGCGCCGACGTCCATTGCCAAGAGCCCTTCCCGTGTTCCTCGCAGCGTCATGGCCAGCTCCCGGTTCTGCAAACAGCATCACGTCCCGGGATTTCGGAACGATCAACTCCGGGGATTTCTGCTGCAATATCGATACCATCCAGTTTTCACCGCTCCAACAGCCTGATATCCTTACGTTACCGTAAGCCCTCACCCTCCACCTGCCTGGTCGCGCAGATCCGGCCGACCTGTCTCACGGCAGAACCCACGACAAAAAAGTCATGGCACCCACGAAAAACTGCGGAGCACGCTGGACCCGGGCATTGTGGAAGCATGTGTCCGGCCATGTAGAAAGAGGTTTGGAAGCACGAGAAATACAACAAGAACTAGTGGTACAGCCTCCCGCCGACCACAATATCTAGTGTTTTTTCTTGACAGTCAAAAAGACCGGGACTAGCATCCGGTGAAAGGAGAACAACACGACTACCGGTCCTTTCGGAAGGGCGGGCGGCCTGTTCATGTCGAATGGTTTCTACTGCGTGGAGGCGTCCCGAAAATGTCCAACGGGCTTTTTGATGTGCTTGCCCAGGGGAAGGTTGAATCGGCTCCTGATATGGTCAGGAAAGACGGCGACAAAGGCGAGCCGAAAAATGGTCAAAAGAGTGGTCATCGGACCGCGAAAACAAAGGGTCTGCCCTGTTCAAGGAAATTCACCGACGGCAAAATCGATCCCATGGATACCGTAACCTGGGAAAAAAGGGACGCGGTGATTCGCGCGGAGGATGGGTCGGATGTCTTCAGGCAGGAAGACGTCGAGTTTCCATCGTTCTATTCCCAGTCGGCCACCAATGTCATCGCGTCGAAATACTTCCGCGGCACCCTGGGGACCGCCAACAGGGAGCACAGCGTACGCGACATGATCCTGAGGGTGACGGATACGCTGACCAGGTGGGGGCGCAGAAACGGCTATTTCGCCGACGACGAATCCGCCAGGGTCTTCCATGACGAACTGACGTATCTGGTCCTGCACCAGTACGGGACCTTCAACAGCCCTGTCTGGTTCAACGTGGGCGTGGAAAAGCATCCCCAGTGCTCGGCTTGCTTCATCAACAGCGTCGAGGACACGATGGACAGCATTCTGGGGCTGGCCCATACCGAGGGTATGCTGTTCAAATTCGGATCCGGCACCGGCACCAACTTCTCGACCCTGAGGTCGTCCCGCGAGTCCTTGAGCGGCGGCGGCATCGCGTCCGGGCCGGTTTCGTTCATGAGGGGTTATGACGCCTTTGCCGGGGTCATCAAGAGCGGTGGCAAGACGCGCAGGGCCGCCAAGATGGTCATCCTCAACGTGTCCCATCCGGACATCATGGAGTTCATCAACTCCAAGTCGAATGAGGAAGGCAAGGCAAGGGCCCTGGTGGACCTGGGATACGACGGTTCGTTCGGCGGCGAGGCCTATGACTCGGTTTTCTTTCAGAATGCCAACCACTCGGTCCGGGTGACCGATGAGTTCATGAGGGCGGTCGAGGCCGATGCGCAGTGGAACACCCTGGCGGTCACCTCCGGCAAACCGATGGACAGACTGAAGGCCAGGGAGGTGATGGACGCGATCTCAAAGGCCGCCCATCAATGCGGCGATCCGGGCATCCAGTTCGACACCACCATCAATGACTGGCACACATGCCCGAACTCGGGCCGGATCAACGCGTCCAACCCCTGCGCCGAATTCATGTTCCTGGACAACTCGGCCTGCAATCTGGCTTCGCTGAATCTGATGAAGTTCGTGAACGACGACGGATCTTACGACACCGAAGCCATGGCTCACGCGGTTCGTATGTTCATCCTCGCCCAGGAAATCATAGTCGGCAACGCCCACTACCCCACCAAGCAGATCGGCGCCAACTCCGAAACTTACCGGCCATTGGGCCTGGGGTACGCCAACCTCGGGGCGCTGCTGATGCAGTGGGGCTTCCCCTACGACAGCGACGAAGGCAGGGCCGTGGCCGCCGCGATCACGGCGTTGATGACCGGCGAGGCCTACGCCGAAAGCGCGCTTATTTCGTCCGTCAAGGGGCCGTTCGCAGCCTATCAGCAGAACCGCGAACCCATGCTGAGGGTCATTCGGAAACATGGCGAAGCCCTTGACGCCATCCAGAAGGATCTGGTTCCCGACAACCTGATGGACGCGGCACGGAAGGCCTGGGACAGGGCCCTCGAACTGGGTGAAAAGCACGGCTACCGGAATTCGCAGACCACGTTGCTGGCGCCGACCGGCACCATCGGGTTCAAGATGGATTGCGACACCACCGGCATCGAGCCCGAACTGGCAATCGTCAAGTTCAAGAACCTGGTGGGCGGCGGGACCATGAAGATCGTCAATCAGACCGTGCCCAAGGCCCTGGACAACCTGGGATACGACGAGGAGTCACGGAAAAAGATCATCGATTACGTGAACGCCAACGACACTATCGAGGGCGCTCCCGGTCTCAAGGACGAGCACCTGCCGGTGTTCGACTGTGCATTCAAGCCCGCGGCCGGCAAGCGGTCGATTTCGGTGGACGGCCACGTCAAGATGATGGGCGCTGTCCAGCCCTTCCTGTCAGGCGCCATCTCCAAGACGGTCAACATGCCCTCGGACTCCACGGTCCAGGATGTAAGCGACACATACATGAACGCCTGGAAGTGGGGCTTGAAGGCAATTGCCATCTACCGGGACGGCTCCAAGACCTCCCAGCCGGTGGTCACCGACAGGAACGGAAACGGCCAGAAGTCGTCGGCCGAAAAACAGGTGCTGGAGGCGCGTCCAAAACGATGCAAGCTACCCGACGAACGCAAATCGATCACCCACAAGTTCTCGATCGGCGGTATGGACGGCTACATCACGGTGGGGATGTACGACAACGGCATGCCCGGCGAGATATTCGTAACCATGGCCAAGCAGGGAAGCGTGATCTCGGGCCTGATGGATTCGTTCGCCACTTCAATTTCCATCGCCCTGCAGTACGGGGTGCCGCTGAACGTCCTGGTGGACAAGTTCAGCCACCTGAGGTTCGAACCGTCCGGCTACTCGTCGAACCCGGCCATCGGGTATGCCAAGAGCATCATCGACTACATTTTCAGGTGGCTCGGCCACAAGTTCATCACGCCTGAAAAGGCCGTGGCGCCGGAAGACGTGCCGGACCTTCAGGCCATCTCCACCGACATCCCCCAGGGACCTGCCCAGGTGGACCTGTTCCAGGGACAGGAAGACGCCCCCCCATGCAACGTTTGCGGCTTCATCATGGTCCGCAACGGGGCCTGCTACAAGTGCACGAACTGCGGCGCCACCTCGGGTTGCAGTTGACCGGATCATGAACGACCCGGGTCAATAAATGACGCGTCGCGGCATAATTCGTACAAAGTACTGACTGATCTCATTACTTCCCGCTTGACAACAGGGTTAGCTGTCTTCCTAGTAATGAGAGGCCTTTATGAGGTACTCTCTGAGCTCGGTCTTTTGATCGTGCGTTTGTTCCCTTTTACATTGTCGGAGGATGCTGATGGCAAGACGAATCGAGAAGGCAGCGGTCCTCGGCGCCGGGGTCATGGGTTCGGGTATCGCGGCCCACCTGGCGAACGCGGGAATACCGGTTGTACTGCTGGACATCGTACCGCCGGACCTGTCCGAAGAGGAGAAGTCCGACCCCAAGGCCCGCAACAGGTTTGCATTGAACGGGATCCAGACCGCTCTCAAGTACAAACCGGCGCCTTTGTTCTATTCCAAGAGGCTTACCAGCCTCGTGACTCCCGGGAATTTCGAGGACGACCTGGAAAAGATCGCCGAGTGCGACATCGTAATCGAGGTCGTGGTCGAGAACCTGGATATCAAGCGCAAGCTGTTCGAGAAGGTGATCCCCCACCTGAAGTGGGGCGCGATCTTCTCGTCCAACACGTCCGGACTGTCGATCGCCTCGATGACTGAAGGATTTCCGGACCAGTTCAAGCAGAACTTCCTGGTAACGCACTTCTTCAATCCTGTGCGTTTCATGAAACTGCTCGAGATCGTGGCCGGGCCCGACACGGACCCGGAGGTCGTGGATACGTGGGTCAAATTCGGCGGCGACGTGCTGGGAAAAGGCATCGTTTTCGGCAAGGACACCCCCAACTTCGTGGCCAACCGGATCGGGGTCTACGGCCTGCTGAAGGTCATGCAGCTGATGGAGGAAGGCGGCTACACCATCGAGGAAGTCGACGCAATCTTCGGCGTACCCATGGGTCGCCCGCGCAGCGCCGCGTTCAAGACCTGCGACCTCGTCGGGCTGGACACCTTCGCTCATGTAACCCAGAACTGCTACGACTCGCTGCCGGACGACGATGAGCGCGACGTCTTCAAGCTGCCCGACTGGGCGCACAAGATGATCGAAAACAACTGGTTGGGCGGCAAGACCAAGGGCGGCTTCTACAAAAAGGACAAGGTCGCCAAAAAGAAACTGGTCATCGACTACAAGACGCTCGAATACCGTGAAGTGACCAAGCCGCGATTCGACTCGGTCAAGGCCACAAAGGGCGTGGACGACCCAGGTGAGCGTATCCGCAACCTTCTGAACGGCGACGACCGTGCCACGGAACTGGCCTGGAAGGCAACGGCATACGGCCTGATTTACGCGGCCAAGCGCATCGGCGAGATCGCGGACGACGTGGTCAACATCGACAACGCACTCAAATGGGGCTTCAACTGGGAGCGCGGCCCCTTCGAGGGCTGGGACGCGATCGGCGTGAAGGAATCCGTCGAAAAAATGGAGGCCGACGGCTTCAAGGTCCCGGACATCGTCAAGCGGGTGTACACCGAGGGCGAGGGCACCTTCTACAAAAAGGAAGGGACGCAGCGCTATTATTTCGACTTCAACACCGGGAAGTACGAGCCAATCGACCAGCCCGAGAGCATCATCCTGCTGGGCGACAAGAAAGAGGAAGGCAAGGTCATCAAGGAGAACTTCGGCGCCTCCCTCATCGACATCGGCGATGGGATCGCCTGCCTGGAGTTCCACACCAAGATGAACGCCATCGACGATGACGTCATCCAGATGATCAGCGATTCCGTGGACGAGGTGGAGGAAAACTTCGAAGGGATGGTCGTGGCCAACCACGGCGAAAACTTCAGCGTGGGCGCAAACCTGGGACTGGTAGTGATGGCCGCCCAGATGCAAAACTGGGACATGCTGGAACAGGTCGTCAGGACCTTCCAGGCGGCCAACCTCAAGATGAAATACAGCTCCAAGCCCGTGGTGGTCTGCCCTGCCGGCATGACCTTGGGAGGCGGTTGCGAGGTGGCCCTGCACGGCGACCGGATCCAGGCCGCGGCCGAGACCTACATGGGCCTCGTCGAGATCGGCGCCGGGGTGCTGCCCGCGGGCGGCGGTTGCACCGCGACCGTTGTCAGGATGCTGGCCGGGATCCCCAAGGACATGAAGACGTCCCGCATGCCGTTCATCCAACGTGCGTTCGAGAACATCGCCATGGCCAAGGTCTCGCGAAGCGCCGAGGAGGCCCGCGAGCTCGGATACCTGAGGGAATTCGACGGCAAGACCATCAGCCGGGATCGCGTGATCTACGACGCCAAGCAGGTGGCGCTGGGCCTGGCGCGCGCCGGCTACAAAAAACCGCTGCCGCCCGACAACCTGATCCTGCCGGGACGTGACGGCGTGGGCCTGTTCAAGATGGGCCTGTTCTCGTTCGAGTTGGGGAATTTCGTGACCGCTCACGACAAGACCTGCGCCGAAAAGATCGTGTGGGTCCTGTGCGGCGGAGACATCGCGCCCAACACCGCGGTCACCGAGCAGCACCTCCATGACCTGGAGTGCGAGGGCTTCCTGTCGCTGTGCGGCGAGGAAAAGTCCCAGGCGCGGATGGAATCCCTGCTGAAGACCGGCAAGCCGTTGAGGAACTGATGATGGCGGCTCGCGTACTCAACAATTCGTATGGAGGTCTTACATGAAGACGGTATATATCGTATCCGCAACCAGGACGGCCGTCGGCCGGGCCATCAAGGGCACTCTGAAGCACGCCAGGCCGGAGTATCTCGGCGGTGTCGTGGCCAAGGAAGCGGTCGCCAGGGTGGATGGTCTCAAGGGTGAGGACATCGACGACATCATTTTCGGCTGCGCCATGCCCGAGGGCAGCCAGGGCATGAACATTTCGCGAATCATCGGTTTCAAGGCCGGACTGCCTTACACGGTTCCGGCCATGACCGTGAACCGGTTCTGCTCGTCCGGCCTGCAATCCATCGCCATTGCCGCGCAGAACATCATGTGCGGCTGGAACGACGTGATCATCGCGGGCGGCGTGGAGTGCATGTCACAGGTCCCGATGGGCGGCTACAACCTGCTGCCCGACCCGGACCTGGTCGACGAACACCCGGAGGTATTCACGCCGATGGGCAACACCGCGGAACTCCTGGCTGAAAAGTTCGGGATCACGCGCGAGGCCCAGGACGAGTTCGCCTACAACAGCAACATGAAGGCGGTCAAGGCCATCGAGGACGGCAAGTTCAAGGACGAGATCGTCCCCGTGGAGGTAAAGAACTACAAGACCGGCGAGACGTTCATCTTTGACACCGACGAGGGCCCCCGCAAGAACACGACCATCGAGGGCCTGGCCAAGCTGAAACCCGTTTTCAAAAAGGGTGGAACAGTCACGGCCGGGAACTCGTCGCAGATCAACGACGCCGCGGCCGCGGTGGTGGTCATGAGCGAGGACGCGGTCAAGAAGTACGGTGCCAAGCCCCTGGCCCGATTCGTCAACTATCAGGTCGCGGGTGTACCGCCCGAGATCATGGGCATCGGCCCCACTGCCGCGATCCCGAAGCTGTTCGCCAAGACCGGCATCAAGGACGCGGATGTGGGACTGTACGAGCTGAACGAGGCCTTCGCCTGCCAGGCGGTGCATTGCGTGAACGACCTGGGCAAGACCGTGGACCTTCAGGCGGACAAGGTCAATGTCAACGGCGGCGCCATTGCCCTGGGCCACCCCCTCGGCTGCACCGGCGCCAAGCTCACCACGCAGATCCTGTACGAAATGAAGCGCCGCAATTCCAAGTACGGCGTGGTTTCGATGTGCATCGGCGGCGGCATGGGCGCGGCCGGACTGTTCGAACTCGTCTAGTCAAGATAGCTCTACATAACACGCCCGGATACGAGGATTGACGCAGTCGAGGCCGAAGTATCGCCTGGCGGTCCGGAGCAGATTGGCCGCGAGGAGCGCAGCGCTAGCACCGCTAACGTGAGCAC
>JAADHL010000099.1:0-1623 GCA_013151875.1 Deltaproteobacteria bacterium | reverse complement strand
GTCAAGGTGCCCGGACAAGCAGGCGAGACGAGGTCGCAGGCAAGGAAATCCGAGTATCCGGGTTAGACGAGGCCCTTGCCTTCCTCGGCAACCTTGATGCGGTTTTCGTGTTTCTTTACGGAGTCGTGGGCGACTTGGTAGGTCTCGCCGTCGGCGGGGGACAAGGGTTCCAGCCTCTCGGTGGCCTTTGCGAGTTTCGCTTGGGCCTTTTCAGGATCTATCTGGTCATGCCTTTCGCATGTCTCGGTAAGGACGCGGACCTTCTCTTCCAGGACCTCCACGAACCCACCGCAAATCGCGTACAGTTGCGGCCCTTTTTCGGTCTGGACCAGCATGGGTCCCACGCCAAGCCCGGCCATCATGGCAACGTGACCGGGCAATATGCCCATCTCGCCCAGGAAGCCCGGCAGGGTAACGTCCGTGGCCTCCAGGTCCGTGACCACCGCCCCGTGCGGGGTAACAACATCCAGCTTCATCTTCCGCCTTCCAGGGGCCCTTGAGACCCCAGCCCGTCTATTCCTGGCCCTTCATCTTTTCGGCCTTTTCGATGGCCTCCTCGATTGTGCCGACCATGTAGAAGGCCTGCTCGGGAAGCTCGTCATGCTTCCCTTCGAGGATCTCCTTGAACCCGCGCACCGAGTCCTCGATCTTGACGTACTTACCCTTCATGCCGGTGAACTGCTCGGCCACGAAGAACGGTTGCGACAGGAATTTCTGGATCTTCCTGGCGCGGGCAACGGTGTTCTTCTGGTCCTCGGACAGTTCGTCCATGCCCAGGATGGCGATGATGTCCTGCAGGTCCTTGTATTCCTGAAGGACCTCCTGTACCCGACGGGCCGTCTGGTAGTGCTCTTCGCCGACCACCTGCGGGTCCATCATCCGGGAAGTCGAGTCCAGGGGATCCACCGCGGGGTAGATGCCCAGCTCGGCGATCTGGCGGGAAAGGACCGTCGTGGCGTCGAGGTGGGCAAACGTCGTCGCGGGCGCGGGGTCGGTCAGGTCGTCGGCGGGCACGTACACGGCCTGAACCGACGTGATCGAGCCTTTCTTGGTGGAGGTGATCCGCTCTTGCAATTCACCAAGGTCATAAGACAAGGTGGGTTGATAACCCACGGCGCTGGGAATGCGGCCCAGCAGCGCGGACACCTCGGAACCCGCCTGCGTGAAACGGAAAATATTGTCGATGAACAGCAGGACGTCCTGCCCCTCCTCGTCGCGGAAGTACTCCGCGGCGGTAAGGGCCGACAATCCGACTCGGGCGCGGGCCCCGGGCGGCTCGTTCATCTGGCCGTAGATCAGCGCGGTCCTATCAAGGACGCCCGACTCCTTCATTTCCAGCCAGAGGTCGTTTCCCTCGCGGGTACGTTCGCCCACACCCCCGAAAACCGAAACGCCACCGTGCTGTGTCGCGATATTGTTGATCATCTCCATGATCAGCACGGTCTTGCCGACGCCGGCGCCGCCGAACAGGCCGACCTTCCCGCCGCGAGGATACGGCTCGAGCAGGTCCAGGACCTTGACGCCGGTTTCCATGATCTGGATGTTCACGTCAAGGTCGACAAAGGCCGGCGGCTCGCGGTGGATCGGGTAGTGTTTTTCGGCTTCCACCGGACCGGCGTTGTC
>JAADHL010000147.1 GCA_013151875.1 Deltaproteobacteria bacterium | reverse complement strand
TGAAAGATGTCGTAGAGGCCATTGACGCGATGGGCCTGTCCCGGTTCACGGCACTGGACCTGACCATCGCACGAGGCCTTGACTACTACACCGGCACGGTTTTCGAGACCATCCTGGACGACCTCGCATCGGTTGGCTCAGTGATGAGCGGCGGCCGGTACGACAGCCTGCTTGAGATGTTCGGGGTGAAGGACGTGCCGGCCGTTGGGATCAGTATCGGCGTGGATCGTCTGTTGACCGCGCTTGCCGAACTGGGAAACGAGCCGCAGGTCCATTGCGGGCCAGTCGCCGTCTGCTGCCCGATGGGCCGCGAAGCGACCATGTTCCTGCTGGGGACATTGCCCCTGCTTCGGGCCGCCGGCGTGCGGTCTGAAATGGTGCCGGAGACCACCTGGCGAATGAAGAAACAGTTGCAGTTCGCATCGCGCAGCGGGGCCAGGTTCGCGTTGATAGCCGGGGATTCAGAGGTATCGGAGGGAACCATTACCTTGAAAGACCTCAAGGAGGGCACCCAGACCCAGGTCCCATCAAAAGATGTGGTGAACGCAGTGACCAAGGCCCTGGACCTGGAGGATCCCGGTGGAGGGTGATTACTCTGAAAAAGCCCTCGAAGAAGAACTGAGCGAACTCAGCGGCCGGATCGAGAGGCTGAGGGTTCAGTACCAGCAGTATTTCATGGGAATCGAGCGTTCGCCGCCTTCAGTCCAGCGGGAACAGCTTGAACGCAAGATCCGCCACTCGCCCTTGAACGAAGTGCGCAGATCCTCCATCAAATTCAGGTTCCAGTCCACGATACAGCGGCTGAGGACCTACATCATCTATTGGGATCGAGTGCTCAGAGAGATCGAAGACGGCCGGTTCAGACGCGGCGTTTTTCGCGACGGCGGCATGCTGTCTCGTGAGGCCGACAAGACTCAAGCCGCCTTGGCTGAAAAGCCGTTAAGAAAATCGGGCCAAAAAAAGGCATTGAAAAAAGCCGCGGAAAAGACCGCGAAAAAAGCCGGTGGAAAAAAAGCCCCCGTGAAAAAGAAGGACAAGGCCGCAAAGGAAAAAGGCCCGAAGAAACACGGAAAGCCCGCGAAGAAAAAGGATGACCTTTACGATCGATATATCGAGGCACGCAAGTCGCTGGACCTCCCCGTGGAGGGCATCACGCGAGAGTCCTTCGACGAGAGTCTAGAAAACCAACGCCGGATACAGGCCGAAAAGCTGGGGGCCGCGGACGTGGGTTTCACGGTCAAGGTGAAGGCCGGAAAGGTGATCCTCGAGGCGCGCAGGAAGGACTGATCCGACAAGAAAGCGTCATTGTTGTCCTGTAAAGGTTCATCAGCCTGCGTGACGGATTGCTCAGTACTGAAATCCCGCGGTGAACACGATCAAATGCGCCATCGCGTCGTATCTGCCGGGTGGAGGGCTGCCGTCCGCGCCGCCCGGAACCGTCCGTTTCAGGAAATACACGAATTCATAGGCCACATCCAGTTTCAGCCCCAGGGGCTCGTACTTGTAGCCAAGTCCCGCGGACACAAACACCCGGCTGGCGTCGGGCAGTTCCGGGCCCATTGTTTCGTCCGGCACCGGTGTTTCGTCGTACCCTCCCCCCAGGCGCACGGCCAGGTAGCTGAAAGGGCGATACAGGGCTGACAGCCTGAACGTCGGGGTGTTCTTCCAGTTCTTGCGCTCGGTAGCCTTGTCTGTCAGGGTGTTTTTGGGGTCGTTGTCGAACACCATGGACAACTCCTCGAACACCGACCATAGCGTGTAGTTGAAATCGAACTCCAGCAGCAGATTGTCCAGGACGTCGTACGCCACTCCGATCGAGAATATGTCGGGGGTGGTCATGGCCGTGGTCCCGCCCTGGTCATGGAAATCGGAGGTGTCGGACGTGCCGTCAGGCAACCCGAAGTGCCCGTCGCCGTTCTTGAAGTCGAACTTGACCCGGCTCAGATACGAGATGCCGACGTGCAGCTTGGGTATGGGACGCAACATCACCCCTATCGACGCGCCGACCCCGGTCGCGCTGGCCCCCAGGTGCGCAAAGCCGTAGTCCATTCGTCCGGCGTCGTTCACCAGCCTGAACCTCTGCATCATTTCCAGGCTGGCTACCACCACGCGAAGGGTGGCGCCTATGGAAAGCTGTGGAATCGGCCGATAGGCCCCGCCGATATAAATGGTGGGCATCTGCAGCTTGATGGCGGCTATCTGGTCCTCGTGCTGGAAGCCCTGGGGCCACTTCAGCGAAAGGCCGAACGGGTTGTTGAAGCCGACGCCCAGGGCCGCTTTCTCGCCGAAGGTGTAGGTGGCGTACAGATGGGGTGCGATTACTGCATCGCGCTTGGCGTGCGAGGTCCCGCCGCCGGACACCGTGTCCGTGTAGTTGAACAGGGGGTACACGACCGTCCCTCCCAGGGAGACGTTGAACCCCTTCAGGAAGGCCATGCCCGCAGGATTAAAGAAGATGGTGGACGGCTCCTCGAGCTTGGCGGTCACGGCCAGGCTGCGTCCCACGGCGGGCGCGTCGAGTTCCCCCAGGTAATACCCGGTCGCCCAGGCTCTATGGCCCGCAAGGGTCCCGACCAGGACCAGGAGACACGCGACAAAGATCATGGTGATGTTTTTCATGTGACGTTCCTCCTATCCCTAGTCGGTGAGCGGCAAACCTTCAAGAAATTCAATGACGTTCAGCCTGGCCTTGGCCTTGACCTCGGATGGGCCGCAATCTCCCAGAAAGAAACCGTGACAGAGCGGTCCGCCCTGGTCCCCGGTGAACTCCCTCAACTGGGGCGCCGTACCATCCGCAAGGGTCATGGCCGAGCGCAGTTCATCCGTGGTGGAGTTCGGCAGGAAGTCGTCGCCAACGGCCTTGATGAAGAGGATCCTGTCCTGCACGTCCTGGCCTGTGCCCGCGTCGGCGATCCAACCGAAGTTCACGGGGTCCGCCCGGTCAAGGGCCCACTGCGCGAAGTCCACGAACTGGGTAAAGGCCGGGGTTCCGGCCTCGATTCCCAGCGAGTCCAGCGCGTCCACCAAGGGCTGCTTGAACGACTCATTGGGCGTCTCCATGAACACCTTCATCAGATGACCGGCAGGGGTAACAAGGGCCAGCTTGTCCAGGTCGGCGTTGACGCCCGCGGACAACGATCCGATGATCCCGCCCAGAGATTCACCCACGTAGAACACATGCGTCGTATCCAAGGGGTCGGGGTCCCCATCGCCCAGACCCAGTTGGGTCTTGACGAAGGCGTCCAGTCGCCCGCTCTTGATGAACCGTGTCATCTGGTACTGGTCCAGGACCGCCTCCCGGAGATTGTCCCTTACCGCCAGGACATCCGCGGAAAAGAACATGTATCCGTCGGGCGCGTCCGTGCCGTCCGCCTTTTTTGCGATCCGCACAGGATGGTTACCGTGTAGGGGGGCGTCGATCGCCACTGCGGCGAATCCCGCCTGGGCCAGGTCGCTGGCGAACTTGATCACCGACTTGCGGGACGCATCCAACCCGTGTTGGAACAGGACGACCTGGAAGGGCCCGGTCCCGGCCGGCAAAGTCAATATGAAGGGCAACTTCTGGTTCGCCCTGAACACGGGTTTGCCGTCAGCGTCGAACGCGAAGTGTCCCATCACCGGGTTTGCGGGGTCGGACAGATCAGGCTCGTCCAACAGGATATCGGCGTTGAGAGCGCAGTCGATGCAGACGTTTGCAACCCCCGTGGCCGTGCTGCCCATCTCTGTGAAAAGGTCGGACACGTCGCCGGATACGGCCGGAAGGAGGTCCCCACCCAACAGCAATGGTTTGTTCGGGTCGTCAAGACCATCGGCCATGATGGATTGGATGTCCCCGTAGGTCGTGGCCGTATTGAAGGTAAAGAACAGCAGGACCTGCTCGCGCTCAATCTTGAACAGCTTGAAGTTATCGAAGATCGCCTTGTACGCGGAACGCAGGGTCTCCAGTTGGGCCGCGTCCGCATCCGTCAGCAGTTGCGGCAGATAGGATTTCCAGCATACTTTGTTGGGGTCGACGGCCAGTTCCGCGGGCGTGCAATCCACCTTCCCGGCCAGCGGGAACGGAGTCCTGGCCAGAAAGAACGTCGGCGATACGATAATGGGCGGCGCCTCCTCGGCGTCCCCTTTCAGGCTCTTCAGCCGGTCGAACAGGACCACCATGTAGCGACGATTGGGGGGCAGTGGCTTACCACCCTTTGGCGTGACCAGCAGTTGACCCTGCGTAAATGCAATGTCGAACTCGTTCGGACCCAGGACCTCAATCTCACCCAGGCGCGCCGGATCAAGCTGGGTCGGGTCGTTGGGGTCCATCGCGTCGGTGATATCCGCGATGCCGACCGAGGCGTCCGTCAAAAGTTGGGGCAACCTTACCACCGTGTCGGCGGCGTCCGCGAACGTCGCGTCCTTGGCCAGGACCAGGGAGTCCGGGTCCAATGGTCTGCTGAAACCGGTTGTCAGCGAGCCCATGGTGGAAAAACCGTCCAGGGTGTTCAGACCGCCCGCGAGATTTTTCAGCGCCTCGGGGTCGGAATCGGATATAGGCAGATTCACGAGTCCTGTTTTCGGATCCAGCAGGACCTCGTTCGGGAAGGGGACAATGCCCACGTTCGGATCGAACAGGGCCTCGTTGGAGGAGGTGACGGTGAAGGTAAAGAACCCCACGATTGCGTCCCGGTCCATGCCCAGAGCCTCCATCTCGGTCAGGAGGGGTTCGTACTGAAGCCGAATCGACTCGAACATGGCCGCGTCCGCATCGTTCGCCAGACCCGGCACCTGGGTCACCCCGTCCTTGGACAACGGATTGGTAAGTTTCAGCATGGCCATCGCGGGGGAGGGCACCACGTCGTAGGTCAGGTCACCATCCTTTCCCGCAAGGCCCGACATCAGCAGAACCAGATATTTATGCCCCGGGGCCAAAGGCGATGACGGCGTAAAGCTTATCTGTCGTCTGTCCTCGTTATAAGCAAGGGTCGCGTCGGCCACCTCCTCGGGATGGACGCCGGTGATGTCGTAGAAATGGGCCGTTTCAGCGCTCACGGTCCCAGGATCAAGCGGCCTGGTGAACTGCGCGGCGGGCGCCGAAGTCGTGGAATAGCCGTCCAGCGTGGCCAGCCAGCAGAAGAAATCGGCCTGGACCTGGACATCTTCCGGGAGGTCGAAAAAGGTTGACGGGTCCTGGCAGTTGGTACCGGGCGGCAGCATGGTCGGGGCCGTTGCCGGGTCCTTCAACATGTCAAGGACCAGGTCGTTCGGGCTGGGAGCGACACCCGCCGAGGGGTCAAATGCAATGGAGCCGGCAGTCGTTACCGTAAATGTCCAGGCAAGCGCAATCTTCGACCGGCTGATCTTCTGGGAAGCCGGCGCCTGGTCCTCCATGTAATCGAACAAGGGTTTGAGCCCCAGGCGTATCTGTTCGAGCATGCGCGCCTCTTCATCCGAGGCCGGGATAAGGGACAAAGGCAGGTCGCTTACCTCGGGGTCCGCGGGCGCGGTAACCAGCGAGTCCTTCGATTTCAGGAAATTGAAGGTCACATTCGAGATGATGGGTCTGGGGGTGGCGCCCGTGTCCATGACCGACGTCAGCAGGAAGGCGGCGTAGGTTGCGCCCGGCTCCCATTTCTTCGGCGGCGTGGCGGTCATCTGCCAGAATGTGCTGCGCAAGGGCTTGTCGAAGCATTCCGCCAGGGCCTCGGAGTAGTCGATCTTTTCCAGGGACTGTGAAAAGGTCAGTCCCTGGACCTCGGGCAGTTGCCCCTTCTCGGGCGAGTCGATCCCCGGAGGCGGGGACAGTCTGTCCATGACCGCCTGCCATATCTCGTTTTCGGGCGTACCCTTGGCCAGCTCGTCCTGATATATGGACATCAGTTCCGTGACATTGAACACCCGCACGTCGGCGGCCGTGAAGGTCGCGGGATCAACCAGCAGGTTGTCCGGGTCCGGGGACCAGAACTGGAAGGTCAGGGGATTTTCAGGCAAAAACCCGTCAAGGGTATTGAGATATGTCTTCGTGAACTCCTCCAGAGCCGGCGGCATCAGCTTGACATCGCCCTTGCCGCAGGGATCCACCGTTGTCGTGATCTGAACCTTCCCATCAACCCTCAAAATGTCGTTGGGCAGAGGGGCGATCCCGACGGCCGGATCGAACGCAGCCTGAACGCGTTCCTGGTACGTGCCGGGGTCCGAGCCTACGTCCGGTTTGCACCCGACGGAAAGGACCAGCAGTATGGCGAAAAGACCCGTGAATCTGTTCATCGTAAAGACCTCCCCATGGGAACATTGCCCGTGGAAACGTAGAAGATTGTCAGTCTTCTGCTCGCTGAGTCGTATTGTATGACTGATTTCGGCCAAAGGACCAATAGAAGGATCGCGTAGCGGCCCTTGCAGCCCTATTCGAGGATCTGGAGGACGGCGCGGCGCTTCGTCTTGGCAGCGGCGTTGGCAATCAGGGTGCGCAGGGCCCAGGCCATGTTCCCTTCACGACCTATGACCTTGCCCATGTCCTCCCTGGCGACTCTGAGTTCCACCACCACGGTCGAACCGCTTTCCACGATGTTCAAGCGAACCTCGTCTTCCTGATCGACCACGGCCTTCACCAGCATTTCGGCGAACTCTCTCATGACTTCCACTCCCCGCGAGAACGCACACAGGGCTGCCGATACCCGGTGCGAGTCTCCAGCGTGCTAGATGGCTTTACTGTAACATGAGAATTTCAAAAGGGGAATAAGGCAGGTGGGCCGTGGCGAGGGTCACCCGAACCGCCCCGACAGGTAGTCCTCGGTCAGGTGTTCACTGGGCCGGTGGAAGACCTGGCTAGTCGGACCGAATTCGACGACGCGCCCTTCGTAAAAGAACGCCATGAAATCAGACACCCGGGCCGCCTGTTGCAGGTTGTGCGTGACGATCACGACCGTCACCCGCCGCTTCAACCCCAGAATCAGGTCCTCGATCCTCGAGGTTCCAATCGGGTCGATGGCGGAGGTGGGCTCGTCCATCAGCAGGAGTTCCGGGCGGATCGCCAGGGCCCTGGCCACGCACAGGCGCTGTTGCTGCCCACCGGACAGGGATGCAGCGGGCGCGTTCAGCCGGTCACGCACTTCGTCCCACAGGCCCACCGAGCCAAGCGCCTGCTCCACCTCGAACCGGAGCGCATCGGCACGTAGCGAGGCATGCAGCCTCAACCCGAATGCAACATTGTCGAAAACGCTCATGGGAAAGGTCGTTGGCTGCTGAAAAATCATGCCCACCCGGCGACGCAGGTCAATGACGTCCACGCCAGGCGCCAAGACATCCACGCCGTCCAGCATGATTTCGCCCCGGGCTCGCCGGCCGGGATATAGCTCGAAAATCCGATTGTACGCGCGTAGGTGGGTGGACTTGCCGCACCCGGAGGGCCCGATGATCGCAGTGACCCGGTTGGACGGGACCTCCAGGTTGTTGTCGAACAGGACCTGCCGGTTTCCGTAGAAAAAATCGAGGCAACGGACCCGGGCCTTGGGTGGAGGGCCCAGGTCGGGCCGGACGGTCCCTTGGATCCCCCTGCAGACGTGGTCGTCGGGGTTCGGGTTGAGGGGCCGTACCCTGTCCGGATCGGGACCGCGCAGGCGGCCGAAGGATTGTCTCATCAGGCTCATGCGGACCTCCTGTTCATCCAGGCGCGCGTCAGGACGATCACCCCGACCATGGCGAAGGTGATCACCAGGGAGGCGGCCCAGGCCAACCGCTGCCAGTGTTCGTACGGGCTCATGGCGAAGTTATAGATGGAAACGGTCAGATTCGCGGTCGGGCCGGACAGCCCTTGGGGCCAGTACGGGGAATTCAGGGCCGTGAACAGCAAGGGCGCGGTCTCGCCGCTGACGCGCGCGATAGCCAGCAGCACCCCGGTGACCAGCCCGGTCCTCGCGGCGCTGAAGACCACGTCGAACGTCACGCGGTGGGTCCTGGCGCCCATGGCCAGGGCCGCCTCACGAAGCCCCTGCGGGACCAGGTTCAGCATGTCCTCGGTGGTCCGGCACACGACCGGCAGGATGATCAGGGCCAGCGCAACGGCCCCAGCGTACCCCGAAAAATGGCCCATGGGCCTCACCAGGATCGCGTACACCAACAACCCGGTCACGATCGAGGGGAC
>JAADHL010000068.1 GCA_013151875.1 Deltaproteobacteria bacterium | reverse complement strand
AGCGTCATGGGCATGAGCGTGGTGGGCCTGGCGCTGGTCGGCCTGGGCAGCCTGTGGATCGTCTACACCCAGTTCTTCGAGCTGGGCAAGGCGCTCAGCGTCATCACCGGCTTCTCGATGGGCGCTTCGTCCATCGCGCTGTTCGCCCGCGTGGGCGGCGGCATCTACACCAAGGCCGCCGACGTGGGCGCCGACCTGGTCGGCAAGGTCGAGGCCGGCATCCCCGAGGACGACCCGCGCAACCCAGCCACCATCGCGGACAACGTGGGCGACAACGTGGGCGATGTGGCCGGCATGGGCGCCGACCTCTTCGAGTCCTATGTCGGCTCCCTGGTGGGCGCCATGGTGCTGGGCCTCATGATCGGCGCCGGCAAGGATCTGCTGGGCGATCAGCCCTTTGCTTTCGTGTTCCTTCCCCTGTCGCTGGCCGCCGTCGGAATCATCGCCTCCATCATCGGGACCCTCTTTGTAAAGACCAAGGAAGGTGGTAATCCACAGACTGCCTTGAACACCGGCTCGATCATCGCAGGAATCCTGATGCTGATCGGCTCATGGTTCGTGATCCAGTTCGTGATTCCCGAGGGCTTCAAGATCGTGCCCGCCGGCCTTCGGATCGATCTGCTGGCGGTCGGCGGCGGCCTCGGCGCCGGCGCGGGTATCTTCATCGCGACGGTGGCGGGACTCATCGCGGGAATCGCCATCGGCCTGGTGACAGAGTATTACACCGCCCTGGGCAAGCCCCCCGTGACATCGATTGCCGAATCGGCCAAGACCGGCCCGGCCACCGTCATTATTTCGGGTCTTGCCGTGGGCATGAGGTCCACGGCCATTCCGGTCATCCTGATCGCGGCTGCAATCCTGGTCTCATATCACTTCGCGGGCATTTACGGGATCGCGATAGCCGCCCTTGGAATGTTGTCCACCACGGGCATCCAGCTCGCGGTAGACGCCTATGGCCCCATCGCCGACAACGCAGGCGGCATCGCCGAAATGGCGGACCTCGGCGAGGATGTCCGCGCGCGCACCGACAAGCTGGACGCAGTGGGCAACACAACCGCTGCAATCGGCAAGGGCTTCGCGATCGGGTCGGCGGCATTGACCGCCCTGGCCCTGTTCGCCGCGTTCACCTCCAAGTTCCCCGCGATCACCACGTTGAACATCCTCGATCCGACCGTGCTGGTCGGCCTGCTGATTGGCGGACTGCTGCCGTTCGTGTTCAGCTCCATGGCCATGGACGCCGTCGGAAAGGCCGCCTTCGCCATGATCGAGGAAGTCAGGCGTCAATTCCGTGAAATCAAGGGCCTGCTGGAAGGAAAGGCAAAGGCCGACTTCGCCAAGTGCGTAACCATCAGCACAAACGCCGCAATCAAGCGCATGATCGCCCCCGGGCTCTTGGCCATCCTGACTCCTGTCGCGTTCGGCATCTGGAATCCGCTGGCCCTCGGCGGGCTTCTGGCCGGCTCGCTTGTTACGGGCGTGCTCATGGCCCTGTTCATGTCCAACGCCGGCGGCGCATGGGACAACGCCAAGAAGTATATCGAAGGCGGCGCCCTGGGCGGCAAGGGTTCGGACGCGCACAAGGCCGCGGTTGTCGGCGACACCGTAGGCGATCCCTTCAAAGACACGGCCGGACCGTCGTTGAACATCCTCATCAAGCTGATGAGCGTCGTGGCCCTGGTCCTGACCCCGTTCTTTGCCTCCATCCATCCCGCGGACGTCAAGAAGGCGGATGAGCCGGCGGCAAAGGTCGAAAAGGTCGAAAAGGCGCCGCAGGCCGCAAAGTCCGAACTGCACGAGATCCTCATCGTCAAGCGTTAGGTGACGGGTTATTCCGCACCTCCCCTGACGTATTGTTACCGAACAACTCCTTGCCCAAAACCGACCGGTCGGCTATATTCCGCGCCGTTACCCGGCTTTTGGAAGGAAATGAAGTCTCCGGGCGGAACACTGACGAGGTGGGGCCTGTCGATCGCAATCGGGGCTGGCTTCGCTTACCTGGCCCTTAAGGATTGGCCGGTCCAGGGCCTGCTGAACGGCATCGGCGTCCATGACTGGCGAATCGTGGCCGATTCGTGGAGCGTGCACCTCGTCTGGTTTCCCTTGTATTTCGCCACCCTCGTTTCAATGCACGTCTTTCGCGTATGGAGATGGAAACCCCTGCTTAAACCCCTTGCCGACGTTGACTTCTGGACCCTGAACCGCGTGTGTTCGGTGGGTTTTCTGGCGATGTTCGTTCTGCCCGTGCGTCTGGGCGAACTGGTGCGTCCGGCCCTGATTTCAACCGAGGTAAACCTCAGGCGCTCCCCGGCCCTGGCCACCATCGTGGTCGAGAGGACTATCGACGGTGTAATGGTCGCGGGCTTTCTGGCGGTGGTC
Organism: Deltaproteobacteria bacterium; assembly: GCA_013151875.1. Lineage (GTDB taxonomy): Bacteria > Myxococcota_A > UBA9042 > DTJE01 > DTJE01 > JADDHL01. Next base: position 5,810 of record JAADHL010000068.1, on the reverse strand, counting down.
CTGGTGTTCCTGCCCAGGGGAAATTCCTCGTCCTACGTTGAACTGCAGATCGCAACCTACCTGGCCTTGGCCCTCTTCAGCGCGTTGGTTTTGGGCCTGGTGCTGCTGTTTGTCTTCAGGCGGCGCGTGACCGTGTTCCTCAAGGCATTCATTCCACGCCTCGCGGGCCACGGCATCGCCGAGGCCGTAGCGGGCGTCCTCGACAGATTCCTGCAGGGCCTGTCGATCTTTCCGGACACCCGGAACTTCCTGCTGTTCATTGTAGGCTCTTTGCTGTACTGGGGTTCCAACTGCTTGGGCCTGTATGTCCTGGCCATTGGATTCGGTCTGGACATCCCGTTTACCGGCGCGGTTGCCATGATGGCGACCATAGTGGTGGGCATGATGATCCCGAATCCGCCCGGAAACGTCGGCACTTTTTGGTACTTTCTGCTGAAGCCCCTGGAACTCTATGGTCTGTCTGGTCGCCCCGCGGCCCTCGTGTTCGCGATGTCCGTCTATGGAATGCAGTTTTTGCAGCTCATCCTTTTCGGCGGCTGGTTCATACTCAAGGGCGATGTCTCGTTCAAAAAGGCTTTCACTGTTTCCTGGTCCGAACTCGCCTGAGCCCCGCCTCCAACCACTATTTAGCGACTATCGACCATGCACTATGGACTATGGACCCTCTACTTTGGTAGTCTTTCGCCTGTCTTCACCGGGGATACGATGAAATCACCAATTCAGGTCGGGCCATTCGGGGCAATGTTCGTCGTCTGGGCGCTCGCCGCGATATCCGGATGCGCCGGGCAGAGGTCCGCGCTCGAGACCCTGGAGGAGTCGCTTCAGTACTTTCACACCCATGTCAAGGCCGGCGAGATAGAGCAGGCGTCGGCCTACGTCGCCATAGAGGCCATGGACCATTTTCTGGCCTTGCACGACCCCGAGCGCAACATCTTCGTCATGGAGGAATTTTCCGTGAGGCAGGTCTCGGGCGACCCCAGTTCGGGCCTCATGGAGGTGCGCACCACGGCCAATGTGCGCAAGAGGAACTCGCTGACCATCAGGACCATCAAGTATCACGAAACCTGGGAAAAGAGGGAAGGGCGGTGGATGCTGATCAAAGAGGAGATCATCAAGCCCAACCAGGGATTCGTGCCGTTTTCGAGGCCCCATCGCGACGACAGGACTCACTGAGGTAACGGGATATGTATGATCTGATACTTGATAAAGACCAACTTCGGGTTGCGGACGAGGCGCGTGAATTCGCAAAATCAATCGACCCGGCGCTTTTGAGGCGCATGGACGCCGACGAGGTCCGTTACCCCACCGAATATGTCGTAGAAGCGGCCCGACGCAACCTCCTGGGCCTGCGATTTCCAAAGGAATACGGCGGTCGGGGGTTGCCCTGGGTTGTCGAGATGGCCGCCCTGGAGGAGATCGGCGTCCTGGGCACCAGCCTGGGCTGCCTGGCCTCACTGCCGAGCATCGTTTGCGAGGGCATTGCCGCCTTCGGCACCCCCAGGCAGAAAGAGGAATTCATGGGCCCAATCCTGCGCGGCGAGAAATTCTGCGCCGAGGCCCTGACCGAGCCACGAGGGGGATCGGATTTCTTCGGCGCGGCCACGGTGGCGCGTAAAGAGGGCGATCATTTCGTGCTGGATGGTCAAAAGCGCTTTGTAGTGGGCGCGGAGGGCGCCGATGTCTTTTTCGTCTATGCGCGCACCGGCGACGGCCCCAGGGAAATCACCGCTTTCCTGGTCGAACGCGACGATTCAGTTCATGTTGAACACGTTTACAACCTCCTGGGCACCCGTGGCGGCGGCACTGGCCGGCTGGTGTTCAAGGGCGCCGTCGTCCCTGAATCCAACGTGGTGCTGGGCGTGGGAAGGGGCGCCGAGGTGTTCAACGCGATGATGGTGCCGGAGCGTATGACCTCAGCGGCGGGCGCGCTTGGCATGGGACGCGCCGCGACAGAGCTGGCCGCCAGGTACAGCACCCGCAGGAAGGCGTTCGGCAAGCCCATCAGACGATTCGAGGCCGTATCTTTCATGATCGCCGATGCGTTGTCCGCAGTTGACGCGGCCAGGGGCCTGACCATCATGGCCGCCAAGGCCGCGGACAAGGCGGGCAACGTGGGCGCCGGAATCGCCGAGGGGACCACGGTGCGACGGCTTGTTTCCGAGGCCAAGAAGGCCGCCACCGAGGCTGGATGGTTGGCGGTGAACAACGCGATGCAGGTGATGGGCGGAATCGGATACACCCAGGTCTACCCGTTGGAACGCTATCTCAGAGACGCGCGCCTGTCCTTGATCTGGACGGGCACGAATCAGATCATGAACCTTCTGATTCAGCACGAGTACTATCGCGAATTCCAGGGCAGCGGACCCGTTGGACGCGACGTTGAAATGGATGCTATGGACGCCGAGTCGGGCGCCGACGAAAAGGTCTACGAGTAGGAGGGACGCCGCATGAGTCGATTTTCCGGAATGGCAATCACGCTCTGTCTGGCAGCTGCCATGTCTTTGCCGGCAGGTTGCGGTTCATCAGGATCCGGAGGCCAGGACGCCGACGCGGGCCTTACCGACCTCCAGGCCGATGCCCAGCAGGACATTGCGTCCCAGGAGGTGAGCAGCGACGCCGTTGACGAGGTCAGCCAGGATGTTCACCCCGCGACCGAAAGCAGACGCTTTTCGTTCAGGGTGCTGGCCGGCGTGTCCATGGGCGCCAACTCGGTGACCATTGCCGCTCACCACCCAGAGGACTTCGACGTGGTCGGCTCCATGGGCGGCTATGTCGACAACCGTTACCTGGCCCACGTCATGGATCACTACTTTCTGGGCGGCTTCTGCTCCATGGACCAGATCCTGGCCAATCTGGATAACGTGAACGACCCTGACGACCCGGATGTATTCTGCGGTCCAGTGAAACCCGACATGCCTTACGAGCACGAATGGTCCTTCAACCATCTGTACTATGACAACTCCGGCGGAGACTGGGGACGCGAGTTCCTTTTCGAGGTGATGGAGGGGTTCATGTTCGCCTTCGGCAACATGATCTATTACAACCCCGACAATCCGGTCCTGCCACCCGGGGTTTCAATGGATTGGTGGAACAATGAAAAGGACAAGTGCAACAATCCGGCGGTCGTTGGAAAGCCCTACAACTACAACGCTGAATACAATCCGAAGGGCGAATACAATCTGATCACGTTCTGCGACGGCGACACGTACGAGTGCGACGAAAGCAGCCTGGCCTGCCTCGCGGCCAAGGGCGTGTATGAACCCGACAAGCCCCACAAGATGCCGATCCGCTTCCTCCTGGCTGTTGACTACAACGGCAACCTGAAACGCGACTACGGCGAGCCGGTCATCCATAACGCCATGGAAAGATTCAAGGATACCGGTATAGACGGCTGCTTCGACAAGGACGAGGACGGCAAGGGCGGGTGTACCGGGGGCGCCGCGGCTGGAACGGACGACCCCAACGGCGACGACTACGACCTGTTCAACAACATCGGCGGCACTGAAAAAAACTGGGAGTACGATGAGGGCGAACCGTTCGACGACTTCGGCCTGGACGGCGTGCCCGCCGCCGAAGCCGGATTCAAGGACTACGGCGAAGGGGACGGACAGTTCACCCGCAACCCCAGACTGGAGGCACAGTTCCAGCAGGATGCCAGGACCTTCTTCATGGATGCTCCTTTGGATGAGATTCGCCGCATTGAATGGTATTTCGACGGCGGGATCCGGGACGCCATCCACGCAGTTCCAAGCACCATGCACCAGTCAAACGCCCTCAAGCTGCGCGGCCTGGAGGTCAGGGAATACGACGATTTCACCGCCACTGACAACTCGCTGCTGCCGGGTGTCGCGTGCGAGGAGGTGGTGAATCACCTGAAGGACATCGACTTTTCGGCCACGGGAATGGGCCGCAACATCATGATGCGCTATGGCAATCCGAATGCCTCGGACAACGACATCCTGGCGGGTGACGGCAAGCATATCGGACTGATCTGCAACATGGTGAACAGGCTTCTGGTGTTCTTTACGATGTCCGCGTTCCGCCTACCCGATCCGATCATCGACGCCGGCGACGAAATGGACGGAGTTACCCTGAACACCAGCGTATGGTCGCCTTCCGTCCAGAACCGCATCCGCTACTCCGTCAGCCTTCCCCCCGGCTACAACGCCGAAAAGAACAAGGACCTTCGATATCCCCTGATGATCTTCCTTCCCGGTCACGGAATGGATGCCGACGTCATGGTGCAGGCCGGCACGCTGTTCAACCTGCTGATGGTCCAGGGGGTCGTGCCAAGGTTCATCATGCTGGCCCCGGACGGACAGTGCTGTCACGTGAACACAAAGACCGGCATGCGTTATTGTGGGTGCAAGCGCGGCGGCGACGATTGCCTGGACCCCAACTGCAAGGGGGACCACGACACCTGCGCCATCGTGGACACCGGGGACACGGTTCAAGAATGTAACGGGGGTCACTTCTTCGTCAATCAAAAGACCAACTATTGGGCCGATCCCGAGGCCTACAAGGTCATGCGTTTCGAGGACGGCCTCTTTGACGTGATAGCCGACGTGGACAAGCGATTCCGCACCAGAAAGCCGGCCCAGCTCGAAGTCCCGTACGACTTCTAGCCGGCGGCCTCCTCCCCCTCTCCGAAGGCGACCACCACCTTGCCGATGCTCTTGCGCCCGTGCAGACGCTCGTGCGCCTTCCAGCAATCCTCGAAGGCGAACACCGAGTCCAGGTGCGGCTTGATGCGCCCCTGTTCCAGAAGCGTGAAGCAATCGTTGAAGGCCCGCGCAAGGACAGCGGGCCGTTTTTCCGCAATCCGTTTGATGTTGATCCCGATATAGGACTTGCTGTCCGACAGCAGGGAATAGGGATGAAAGAACGGGGTCTTCAACAGTCCGAACCCCGCTGAAACCAGGTTGCGGGTCTTTCTGGGGGTCATGGACGCTATTCCGATGCTGACCAGCCTTCCCGAGGGCGCCAGCATCCGCATGCCGGCCGATATCGACGAACCGCCGAGTGAATCGAGCACGAGGTCCAGGCCCTGATCGTTGGTGATGCGTCGTATCTCGGTTTCCACGTCCACCCGTGAATGGATCAGCGGGTGCTGGACACCCATTGCCCTCAGAAATTCGGCCTTTTTTTCAGAACTGACCGTTCCAAAGACCTCGCACCCCTCGTCCAGGGCCATCTGGACGGCCATCAGACCGACCCCGCCGGCCGCGGCATGGATCAGGACGCGGTCACCTTTGAAAATATTGGTCAATCCCTTGAGCGCGAGCAGGGCGGTGACGCCGTTTACGGGAATCGCGGCGGCCGTGGCCCATTCCATATCCCCTGGAATCTCGACAACCGCGCCTTCCTGCGCGACGGCTTCCTGCGCGTAGCCGCCGAAATCGGTCATTGCGGCCACACGCTGCCCCGGGCGTATTCGTTTGCAGCCGTCTCCGACCTCGACCACTATGCCTGCGACCTCATATCCGGGTATGAAAGGCAGGCGCGGCGCATCCATGTACATGCCGGTGCGCGCCAGAACATCGGCGAAATTGACCCCGAAGGCGCTGACCCTGATCTTTACCTGGCCCGGACCCACGGCGGGCGAAGGGCAGTCCCGTACCCTCAAGGCGTCGGCGGGGAGTCCAATCCTTTCGATGAATATTGCCTTCATGATTTCACCTTTTTTTCTGATCAGCCGAATAATAACAGGAGCAGCTCCAAGATACATGCAATGATACATTGCAATTCCTGCCGGCGCTGGGACACCAATCCAAACATCTCCCAATACATTGATATTACGGGACGATTCG